>NZ_BBWM01000024.1:0-58915 GCF_001463805.1 Aureimonas sp. D3
GGCCCCGCCTCTCCGCGCCTTTACACCCAGTCCGGCGACAAGGTGACGTTGAACCTCGTGGACGTGCCGATCCGCACGGCCGCCAATGCCATCTTCGTGGAAATCCTTGGCGGGACCTTCGCCATGGGCGACAATGTGTCGGGCACGGTGACGCTGCAAACCGCGCGGCCCGTTTCGAAACAGGCGCTGGTCGACAGTTTCCAGTCCGTGCTCGCCGCCAAGGGCCTCGCGATCGCCAAGCAGGGCGACACCTATTCCATCACGTCGGACACCGACGCCATTCACACCGGCAGCGTCGGCATGTCCCGGCCGGGCGATCTTCAGGTCGGCACGGGCGCGCGCATCGTGCCGCTCAAATTCGTCTCCGCGCTCGAAATGGAGCGCATCCTGAAGCCCATTTCGCCCAATGGCGTGATGCGCGCGGACGCGACCCGCAACATCCTGATCCTGAACGGCACCAACGACCAGATCCGCTCCATGCAGGACGCGATCGAACTGTTCGACGTGGACTGGATGCGCAATCAATCCGCCGCGATCTTTCCGCTGTCCGGCGGCGGCGATCCGAACGCCATCGCCAAGCAGCTCGACGCCGTCTACGGCGGCGCGGAAGGACCGGCCCAGGGCACCGTGCGCTTCGTGCCGAGCCGCGAGTTGAACTCGATCCTGGTGATCGCAGCCAACCGGCGGCTTCTCGACCGGGCGCGCGATTACGTCACCAAGTTCGACTACGTGGCCTCGGCCAACGGGCAGCAGACCTTCGTCTACAAGGTCGAGAACCGACCGGCCAAGGAACTCGCGACCATCGTTCAGGGCATGTTGTCGGGCATCGAGTCCTCCGGCGTCGCCAGCGGCATGACGGCGCTGCGCTCCAGCGTCGGGCTTCGCGATTCCGACACCGGCAGCGACGGGGCGGCGGCCGGCGCCATCAGCGGAATCGCGGCAGCCGAAACGCCCGCCTTCGGCGCGGCCAAGATGGCGGTGGTGGCCGACGAGCCCAACAACGCGCTGATCGTGGTGGCCACCAAGGCGCAATACGACCGGCTCCTGCCGATCCTGACCTCGTCCGACCGCATGGCCAATCAGGTGCTGATCGAAGCCGTGATCGCGGAAGTGACGCTGAACGACCAGCTGAAATTCGGCCTGCGCTGGTTCTTCGAGCATGGGGGCGGCGGCAAGGTGAAGCTGTCGGACGCGGCCAGCGGCGCGGTCGCGGCCATCGCGCCGGGCTTCTCCTACATGCTGGCTCAGGCCAATTTCCAGGTCGTGATCAACGCGCTCGCCGCCGTCACGAACGTCAAGGTCATCTCCTCGCCGACGCTGACCGTTCTCGACAACCGCACCGCGCGCCTCCAGATCGGCGATCAGGTGCCGATCGTCACGCAGACGGCGACGGCGACCTCCGCTTCCATCGACGCGCCGATCGTCAACCGCGTCGAGATGAAGGACACGGGCGTGATCCTGTCGGTGACGCCGCGCATCAATTCCAATGGCCATGTGCTGCTCAATATCGAGCAGGAGGTGAGCGACGTCGTGCGCACGACCTCCTCTGGCATCGACTCGCCCACGATCCGCCAGCGCAAGGTCTCGACCACGGTCGCGGTGGACGATGGGCAGAGCATCGCGCTCGGCGGTCTCGTGCAGGACTCGCGCGAAAAGGGCGACGACAAGGTGCCCGTGCTCGGCGACGTGCCGGTGATCGGCGCGGCCTTCCGCAACCGCAGCGACGTGAAGAAGCGCACCGAACTCGTGATCTTCATCCGCCCCCGCGTCATGCGCAATGGCAGCGAGGCCGAGGCCGTGACCCGCGAGTTCCGCGACAATCTCGCCCGGCTCGGGCTGGAGGAAGGCCGGACCAGCACGGTCCAGCGCATCACGCGCTAGAGGCGGCCGTGATCTCGCGGCGTTCCCCGCGCTCCCCCGATACGCCGGGTCGCTCGGTGGCGGGGCGCTCGAGGTTTGTCGGTCTCCTCATGGCCTGCCTTTCGCCGCGGCCCGGAACCTGGACGGACGACGCCGAGGCCAGCGATGGTGAAGCCGGATTCGTTCTTCTGTCGGTGCTTCTGGCGGCGCTCCTGTTCGTCGCGGTTGCGGCGAGCTTCGCCTTGCGCGCCCGCATCCTGACCCTGCAAACCGGCAATCTCAGCGAAATGGCGCGCGCACAGGCCGAGATCGATGGCGTCGCGCTCTATGCGGCCGATGCCTTGCGCCCGCCCAAGGTGGCTGCGCCGAGCGAGGCCGATCTTTTGGCCGCCGCGCTCTCGGGCGGGAAGGTGAAAGCCGCGCCCCTCCCCGCGCTGCCGCTGCCCGTCGATGGCACTTCCCTCACCTGCGTTCGTCCGCAGGGCGGCACGCTTACCGTGCGGGCGGTGGATCAGGGCGCGCTGATCGATCTCAACGGCGCACCCGTGCCCATGCTGCGCGAGTTTCTTCAGGCCGCCGGACTGGATAGCGAAACGGCGCGCCGGCTGGCCGACGAGATCGGCGACTTTCGCGACCCCGACGACGCGCCGCAGGAGAACGGGATCGGCGAGCGCGCGCAATATCGGCAGGCGGGCCTCGCCTGGGGGCCCGCCAACCGGCCCTTCGTGGATGTGGAGGAGATCGCGCGCCTTCCCTCGGCGACGCCGGCCTTGGTGGCACGCCTGCGCCCCCTCTTCACCGTCGCCAATCCGCGCGCCGGGCTGGATCTGTCGCAGACACCGGGCGCAACCGCCGGGCTGCTGACGGCGGACGTGCTGAAACAGCCGGCGCTCGCGCGCTGGCAGGTGGCAAGCCCGCGCACCGACTTCATGGTGGAAGCGGCGCTGCAACGCGCCGATGGCAGCGTGGCGGCCGCGCGCCGCGCCTTCCTGCGCTTCGAAGGGCCGGATGGCGGCGCGTTGCGGATCGTCAGATGGCTGCGCCCGCCCTATGGGGACGGCGCGCCGGGGCGGGCTGAGCCATCGGACGATGCCTTCTGCGCCGGGCTGGCAACGGCCCTTCCGGCCGCGGTCGCCGTCAAGCGATAAGCCGGTCGATCAGAAGCACGAGGCCGAGCGCCCCGGCGAGATGCGGGCCGAAGCGGAGGCGCATTCCGCCAGAAACCTGACGTCCCGCGAGCTTCAGCACCGCCACCATGCCCAGCGCCGAAAGGCAGGCGAGAAGGAGCACGAGCGGCAAGGCGCCGAGCCCCGTCCAGAGCGTCGCGGCCGCCAGAAACTTGACGTCACCCAGCCCCAGCCCGACGCGCCCGCGCCAAAGCCGGTAGGCGGCCCGCAGAAGGAGAAGAACGAGGCCCACCACAACGGCGTCGACAAGGCGTTCGGTGGCCAGGCTCGTGCCGATCTCCAGCGCGGCGAAGAGGCCGAGCGCGGCGATCGCGGCGTTGCAGGCGTTCGGAATGCGGCCCGTGCGCGCGTCCACCCAGGCGACGGTGCCGAGCAGCGGCACAAGAAGCAGCCAGAACCAACCATCCGCCACGTGTCATCCCCCGATCCCCGCTTCGAAGGCGATGCGGCGCGACTGGCTTCTGGCCGCTCGCGCGCGCCGATGCAAGGCGATCCGCGCGCTTCACCAGAGGCGGCCAGGCCAGCGCGGCTCGCGTGACAAAGCGTCGAAGACCGTGTCGGCCGATACGAGCGCCAAACCGGATTGGAGCGCGCTCGCGCCGATCAGCCGATCGAACGGATCGCGATGATCCCACGCGAGGGTGGAGGCGAGGAGCGAGGCCTCGGCCGAGAGCGCCAGAAGCTGCGCGCCCTGCTCGCCGGCCAGATCGATCAGCCGGGGCAAGAAGGGGGCCATCTCCGGCCATTTCCCGAGGCGCACCTTCTGGCCGATCTCGTAAAGGCTGATCGCGCTGACGAAGACGGCCTCCGCCTCCGTCAGGGCCTGCGTGGCCGCATCGCTCAAGCGCGCGTCGCCCGTCAGCGACCAGGCCCAGACGTGGGTGTCCAAGAGGACCGATCTCACGCCTCTCCTTCCCAGAGCGCCAGTTCCTCGGGCGTCATAGGTTCGAAGAAGTCCGGCCCCGAGCCCGCCACCTGCCCGCGAAGCAAGCCGATCGTGAAGGGGCGCTGCGGGATCGGCACGATGCGCGCCACGGGCCGCCGCCCACGCGCGATCACCACGTCCTCGCCGTTCAGCGCGGCTTCGATCAGCTTGGACAAATGGGTCTTGGCCGCATGAACGGTCACTTGCATGGCGCGCTTCCTAGTCAACTTAGCTAAGTATAGCGAGGAGGCCGTGTGATTTCCATGGCGGGCGCGCGTCAGCGCACGGGGCGGGTGGAATCGCGGATCACGAATTCCGGCTCCAGCCTGACGCGCGGCTCGTCCAGCGCGCGGCGGTTGAGACGGGCGAAGAGCATCTCGGTCGCAATCATGCCCTGGCGCACGCCGTCCGTGCGGATCGTGGTGAGCGAGGGCGTCAGCCAGCGCGCGAAGGGCAGATCGTCGAAGCCGACGATCGAGAGATCGCCGGGCACATCGCGGTTCAGCTCGCGCGCGGCGCTGAGCAGGCCGATGGCGATCGTGTCGTTGCCCGCGAAGATCGCGGTGAGGTCGGGGCGGCGGCGCAAGAGCGCCAGCCCGGCCAGATAGCCGCTCTCGGGGCTGAACGCGCCATCCTCGATCGCGTCCTCCTCCAGCGCGAGTCCGTGCTTTCGCAAGCCGGCATCAAGCGCCCGCAGCCGCGCGTCGGCCGCCACGAAGCCGCGCGGGGCGAAGGTGATGGCGCCGATGCGGCGGTGGCCGAGGCCGACCACGTGATCCACCGCCTCACCCAACACGCCGCGCGTCCCGAAGGTCACGGAGACTTCGGCGGGGTGGCGCACCGAGCCGATCAGGACGAGAGGAAAATCGGTTTCGATCAGTGCGATCAAGGCTTCGTCGCCAGCGCGGGGATTGACCACGATCAGCCCGTCGATGCGCCGCGACTCCACGAGATTGTCATAGGTTCCGCCTCGGCCGCCGCTTTCCAGCCCTTCCACCAGAACATGGAAGCCGAGTTCGCGATTGGCCTTCTCGATCCCGTAGAGAACGCGGGTGACGAACTGATCCACCAAAAGAATCGACGGGTCGGAAACCACGAGGCCGATCGTCTCGCTTTGGCCGCTGACCAGCATCCGCGCCGCCGAATTGGGCTTGTAGCCAAGCTCGGCCGCCGCCCTCAAGACGCGCTCGCGCGTCTCGGCGGCGATGGTGACGCTGTCGGAGCGGTTCAGCACGAGCGAAACGGTGGCGCGCGAGACCCCGGCACGGCGAGCGACATCATGGCTGGTCAGGCGTTTCGAAGCCATGCGGCGCTCCCTTTCGGCGATGCGGGGCGGTGTGACGGGAGCGCGCCGAGCAGCCTTCCCCCGCCCGAGTTATAGAGGCTCTTCGAGCGGCTTGACAAGGAAAGCGCAGCGCGGCTATCCATTGCTAACACGTGTTAGCAGTGATGTATCGCCAAGCTAACACGTGTGAATGTCAGGCTGTGCTGGGAGGCGAGCGTGGTGTACGCGTTGGGAGGCATGTCGCGGGCGCGGCGTCGACGCAAGGAAACCCTGACGGGCGTCCTGTTCGTCGCCCCGGCCTTCTTGGGCTTTCTTCTGTTCTATCTCCTGCCGACCATTCGCGCCGTTCAGATCAGCCTGACCGACTGGAACATGATGCGGGCGCCGAAATTCATCGGCCTCGGCAATTACGCCAAGCTTCTGAGCGACGGAAATTTCTGGCATTCGGCGGGCGTCACGCTGGCCTATGTCCTCACCAACATCCCGATCCAGACCACGCTCGGGCTGCTTCTGGCCGTCCTGTCGGATCGCCTCGCGCGCGCCGTCTGGCTGCGCGCCGTGATCATCGCGCCCTATCTCATCTCCAATGTCGTCGCCGCGCTAATCTGGCTCCTGATGCTGGATCCGATCCTCGGCCTCGTGAACGCTTTCCTGGATGTGGTCGGCATCGGACGGCAGGGCTTTCTCGCCTCGCCCGATCAGGCGATGGTCTCGATCGCGGGCATCTCGACCTGGCGGCACACGGGCCTCACCGCGCTTCTCTTCTATGCCGGGCTCCAGGCGATCCCGCGCCATCTCTACGAGGCGGCCAAGCTCGAAGGGGCGGGCGAGTGGACGATGTTCCGTCGCATCACCCTGCCGCTGCTGCGCCCCGTGCTGGCCTTCGTGCTGGTGACGAGCCTCATCGGATCGTTTCAGGTCTTCGACGTGGTGGCCGTCACCACGGCGGGCGGCCCGTCCAACTCGACCCGCGTCCTCCTCTGGTACATCTACGAGAACGCCTTCCGCTTCAACAGGATGGGCTACGCCTCGGCGATCTCGGTCGTGCTCTTCGCGGTGCTGATCCTCGTCACGCTTCTTCAGATGCGCGTTCTGCGCGCCGACCGCTCGGACCTGGACTGAGGAAGGGCCCCATGAAGAAGCTCACACCCCAGGCCGCGCTCGGCTATTTCGTTCTCGCGCTCTTCGTCTTCATCTCTCTGCTGCCGCTCTGGATGGCGCTGAAACTGGCGCTGACCAACCCGGCCGATGTCTATACCAGCGCCGACAGTCTCCTGCCGGGCCGTTTTACCTTCGGCAACTTCCTGCGCGTGATGGGCCTGCCCTCGGATATCGAGCTGGCCGCGTTCCGCGCCTCGCCGATCGATTTCACGCTCGCGCTGCGCAACAGCCTGATCTACACGGCGCTCACCGTGTCGGGGCAGATCTTCTTTTCGGCCATGGCGGGCTATGCCTTCGCGCGGATGAGGTTTCCCGGCCGCGACGCGCTGTTCTTCGCCTTTCTGGCCGCGACCATGATCCCGAGCATGGTGCTCTTCATCCCGAATTTCATTCTGGTGAAGCAGCTCGGCCTATTGAATACATTCGCCGGGCTCGCAGCGCCGACCATCCTGATGACGCCCTTCGCGGTCTTCTTCCTGCGCCAGTTCTTCCTGTCGGCGCCCAAGGAACTGGACGAGGCGGCGCGGCTGGAAGGGGCCTCGCAGTTCCAGATCTTCTGGCGCATCGCCCTGCCGATCCAGAAAGGGCCGATCGCGACGCTCGCGATCCTGCTCTCTGTCAATTCCTGGAACGAGTTCTTCTGGCCGTTCCTGGTCGGGCGCGATCCGAGCGTTCGTGTCATGGCCGTCGCCCTGTCGGATTTCACGAGCCAGACGGGCCAGGGCAATCCGGACTGGAGCGGGCTGATGGCCGCCATCGCGCTCTCGATCCTGCCGATCATCGCGCTTCTCGTCGTCTTCGGACGCCAGATCGTGGAGTCGCTCCAGACGAGTGGCATGAAGTAACCGCGCCGCTCGAGGCGCGGAACGGACAGCTAAAAGGGGAGGATACACGCATGAACCGCTTCTGGACCGGCGCACTCGCCGCCACCACCGCACTGACCCTGATCGGAGCGCCCAACGCACGTGCCGCCGAGGTCACCCTGACCTACGCCATGTGGGACGCCAACCAGGCCCCGGTCTACGGAAAATGCGCGGCGAAGTTCGAGGCCGCCCATCCCGGCATCAAGATCGATATTCAGCAGGACAGCTGGAACAATTACTGGACGACGCTCTCCACCGGCTTCGTGTCAGGCACCGCGCCGGATGTCTTCGTCAACCATGTCAGCCGCTTTCCCGAATTCCTGTCGAACGGCGTCATGATGGACCTGACCGACCGCATCGCGGCCGACAAGCTGGACATGAAGGCCTATATGCCCGGCCTCGCCGAGACCTGGAACAAGGACGGCCAGCAATGGGGCCTGCCCAAGGACTGGGACACGATCGCTCTCGTCTACAACAAGAAAATGCTGGCCGATGCCGGCCTGAAGCCCGAAGACCTTCAGAAACTCGACTGGAACCCCAAGGACGGTGGCTCGCTCCAGAAGGTCATCGCGCATCTGGCGATCGATCAGGCCGGCAAGCGTGGCGACGAGGCGGGCTTCGACAAGTCCAAGGTCGCGACCTATGGCTGGGCCACGACCACAGCGGACGGCTACGGCCAGAACCAGTGGAGCTTCCTTGCGGCCTCCGACGGCTTCCGGCCGATCGACCAGTCCTGGGGCACCCATTACAATTACGACAGCCCGGCGCTCGCCCAGACTCTCACCTGGCTGCGCGATCTCGCCTTGCAGAAAGGCGTCAGCCTCAGCCAGGAGCAGACCGGCAAACTGAACGCCACCGCCATTTTCGCCGCCAACAAGGCCGCGATCGTGCCCGATGGTTCCTGGAACATCGCCGCCTATCGCGACGCCAAGGGCACCGATGTCGGCTTCGCGCCTCTGCCCAAGGGACCGGACGGGCGCAAGTCCATGTTCAATGGCTTGGCCGACAGCATCTATGCCGGCACCAAGCACCCGGACGAAGCCTGGGAATGGGTGAAATATCTCGGCGGCTCGGAATGCCAGACGATCGTGGGCGAGGCCGGCGTCGTCTTCCCCGCACGCCCGGAAGGCACCAAGGCGGCCGAGGCCGCGCATAAGGCCAAGGGGCTCGACGTCTCGGCCTTCGTCGAGGTCGCAACGCCCCAGACGACCTTCCCCTTCCCGATCTCCGAACACGGCTCGGAAATCTTCGCCATCCTGACGGCTGCGGTCGAGAACGTGCTGCTCGGCCGTGGCGATCCGGCGACCGTCCTGAAGGACGCCAATGCGCAGGTGAACGGCCTGTTCTGACGGACGGAGCCGGGGCGCTGCCCCAGCGCCTGTTGCCTTCCGGCCCGGCGACAAAGCGGGCCGGCTGATCTCCCGTTTTGGGCCGGCGCTCCCACCGGCCCGGAGCCGGGCGGGACACGCTCCCGCGCCCGCTCGGCTCCCTTCCCCTTTCCTCCTCCGCGACCCAAGAATTTCAAGGACACGCCATGCGACGCCCCAAGATCACGTTCATCGGAGCCGGCTCCACGGTCTTCATGAAGAACATCATCGGCGATGTCTTGCACCGCCCGGCCTTCAAGGACGCGATCATCGCGCTGATGGACGTCAATGCCGAACGTCTGGCCGAGAGCGAGATCGTCGCGGGCAAGCTGGTGAGGGCGCTCGGCGCGAGCGCCACGATCGAAACCCATAGCGACCGCCGCCGGTCGCTGGAGAAGGCCGATTTCGTGGTGGTCGCCTTCCAGATCGGCGGCTACGAGCCCTGCACGGTCACCGACTTCGAAATCCCCAAAGAGTTCGGGCTGCGACAGACCATCGCCGACACGCTCGGCGTCGGCGGCATCATGCGGGGCCTGCGCACCGTGCCCCATCTCTGGGCCATCTGCGCCGATATGATGGAGGTCTGCCCCGAGGCGATCCTTCTGCAATATGTCAACCCGATGGCGATCAACACCTGGGCCATCGCGGAGAAATTCCCCGCCATCCGGCAGGTCGGGCTTTGCCATTCCGTGCAGCATACGGCGGCCGAGCTGGCGCGCGATCTCGACATTCCCGTTTCCGAGCTGCGCTATCGCGCCGCCGGCATCAACCACATGGCCTTCTATCTGAAGTTCGAGCGCAAGCTGCCGGACGGCTCGTTCCGCGATCTCTATCCCGATCTGCTGGAGGGCTACCGCGCGGGCCGAATCCCGAAGCCCTCCAGCTGGAACGCGCGCTGCCCCAACAAGGTGCGCTACGACATGTTCACGCGGCTGGGCTACTTCGTCACCGAAAGCTCCGAGCATTTCGCCGAGTACACGCCCTGGTTCATCAAGGAGGGGCGCGAGGACCTGATCCGGAAATACGAGATTCCGCTGGACGAATACCCCAAGCGCTGCGTCGAGCAGATCGCCCGATGGAAGGGCGAATCGGCCGCTCTCACCGGCTCCGACACGATTGAGGTGAAGGAGAGCCATGAATATGCCTCCTCCATCATGAACTCGGTCTGGACCGGCGAACCGTCGGTGATCTACGGGAACCTGCGCAACAATGGCTGCATCACCTCGCTGCCTGACAATTGCGCCGCCGAAGTGCCCTGCCTCGTGGACGCCAACGGCATCCAGCCGACCTATATCGGCGAATTGCCGGTGCAGCTCACCGCCCTCATGCGCACCAATATCAACGTGCAGGAGCTGACGGTGAAGGCGCTGATGACGGAGAACCGTCAGCACATCTACCACGCGGCCATGATGGACCCGCACACGGGCGCCGAACTCGACCTCGACCAGATCTGGAGCCTCGTGGACAAGCTGACATCGGCCCATGGCGAGTGGCTGCCCGAATGGGCGCGCGCCTGACACGAGCGGTATGAGCGACCCGGCGGCCCCGCGGCGGCCACCGGGCGGTGACGAAAGCGGCCCCTGCCAGCGAGGCGATAGACCCCATGTCCTTTCTCAAGATCGAACAGGTCCGCAAGCGCTTCGGCGCGGTGGAAACCATCAAGGGCGTGTCCTTCGAGGCGGCGAAGGGCGAGTTCGTGGTGTTCGTCGGCCCGTCCGGCTGCGGCAAGTCCACGCTCCTGCGGATGATCTCGGGACTGGAGGAAACGAGCGACGGGCGCATCCTCATCGACGGCGAAGACCTGACCCATGCCGACCCGGCCGAGCGGCATGTCGCCATGGTGTTCCAGTCCTACGCGCTGTTTCCGCATATGTCGGTCTACGACAACATCGCGTTCGGTATGCAGATCAACAAGGTGCCCAAGGCCGAAATCCAGGCGCGCGTCATGGAGGCCGCGCGTATCCTCCAGATCGAGCCGCTTCTCGCCCGCCGTCCCAAGCAGCTGTCGGGCGGCCAGCGCCAGCGCGTCGCCATCGGCCGCGCCATCGTGAGGAAGCCCAAGCTCTTCCTGTTCGACGAGCCGCTTTCCAATCTCGACGCCGAGCTTCGCACGCAGATGCGCGTCGAGATCGCCAAGCTTCACCGCGAGATCGGCGCGACCATGATCTATGTCACGCATGATCAGGTCGAGGCCATGACGCTCGCCGACCGTATCGTGGTGCTGCGCAATGGCGAGGTCGAGCAGGTCGGCTCGCCCACCGAGCTTTACGACAACCCCGCCAATCTCTTCGTCGCCGGTTTCATCGGCAATCCGCGCATGAGCTTTCTGGATGGGGTCGTGGAATCCGTCTCAGGTGGCGCGGCGCGCATCGCCTCCCCTGCCTTTGCAGCGCCGCAGACGATCTCCGGTCCCTTCGCCCGCGCGCTGGTGGCGGGAGAGAGCGTCACGCTCGGCCTTCGCCCCGAGGCCTTGCGTATCGACGCCCGCGCGTCGGTGCTGACGGCCAAGGTCGAGATCACCGAAAATCTCGGCGGCTCGACCCTGATCCATGCGCGCACGGGCGATGGGCGCGCGCTGACCCTGGCGACGCCTGACCGCGCGGCCGCTCGCGAAGGCAGCCTCCTCCCCCTCGCCTTCGCCGCCGCACCTCATCTGTTCGGTGCGGACGGCAAACGCCTGTCGGCCCCTATCGGCTGACGATCGAGCGACGAGTTCTATGCGTCAGGCGGCAGCGCCGATCGTCCGGCTGTGGTGACGCCAGTCGCGCGGGGTGCAGCCGTAGATGCGGCGGAAGGCGCGGTTGAAATTGCAGACCTGATCGAAGCCGACCGACAGGGCGATTTCGCTGATCAGCCTGACGTCGCCGGGATCGGCGAGGGCAGCGGTCGCCATTTGCAGGCGCACGCGCGTGACATAGGCCGAGATGCCCTCGCCATCCGAAAAGGCGCGGTAGAGCGTGGCGCGGGAGACCTTCGACATGGCCGCAATGCGCGCGACGTCGAGATCGGCCTCGCGGAAACGCTGCTGGATGATCCAGCGGACCTCGGTGCGCAAACGCGAAAGATGGGCTTCCTCGCTGAGCGAAACCGTGCCCGTCGAGTTCAGAAGCGACAGGAAAGCGCCCCTCAGCCCGTCCCCCAGATGGGCGCCGATTTCGTCACCGGCATCGGGAAGCTGCTGGAGAAGCGAGGTGACCTGCCGCACGACGGGCGCGGCGTCCTTGCCCGCCATGACAAGCCCGTGCAGGCCGTCGATATGGGGGACGAGGCGCTGAATGTCCTTCCGGTTGAACACCAGCGTGACGTAATGGGCATTGGTCGAGTTATGCGTGTAGGGGGCGCTGAGATCGCCGAACAGAACAGAGTTGGGGCCGGCCTTGTAGGAGCCGACCGCCGTCTCGCCGTGGACCCGACCCGCCAAGCTGCCCCCCCAAGCTGATGCCATCCATCCCATCCGATCGGATCAGTTGCGACGTCCGCGTGTAGGTCTGGCCCGTCATCCGTGCCTCTTGCAGAACCATGCTGCCGAGTTGGTAGGACCGGATATGGGAATAGAACTCGCCTGATGGCTTGTCGGTCTGCATCATCTTGGCCATGGACGGCCAGGCCCGCTCGCGCCACGCCTCGTAACGCTCCTTGAGCGCCACACGCTGGGTGGTGAACGTCTGGAACCGCATGGAGTCTCTGGCACCGCACTGTCGCGCCCTCGAAAAGGCAAAGCTCTTTCACCTGCCACCGCTCGGCGCGACACTCAAGCCTCGGGGTATCACAAGCGCGCCGTTTCGGCGCGCATCCTTGACGGATGCCATGCGCCGAACCTGCATCCGGCTGACCGATATCGCGGGGTCGCTTGAAACGGCGTGCTTGTTGGCCGGGAACAGGTTGGGGTTGATGCGTGTTGGACTGGCATCATCGATGTTAAGGAGGTCCTGAAATGGCCTATATCGAAGCCAAGGACGGCACACAGCTTCACGTGAAGGACATGGGCCAGGGTCGCCCGGTCGTGCTGATCCACGGCTGGCCGCTGACCGGCGACATGTTCGAGTATCAGACCGTCGCGCTTCTGGAAGCGGGCTTTCGCGTCATCACCTACGACCGGCGCGGCTTCGGCCAGTCGGGCCATCCCGCCACGGGCTATACCTACGACGTCTTCGCCGACGATCTTGCCGCTGTTCTGGACGGGCTCGATCTAAAGGATGTCTCACTGGTCGGCTTCTCCATGGGCGGCGGCGAAATCGCGCGCTATCTCAGCCGCCACGGCGCGTCGCGCATTTCCAAGGCGGTTCTGGTCGCCTCGGTCGCCGGCTATCTCCTGAAGGATGAGAGCAATCCGGACGGCGTGGACGCCAGCGTCTTCGAGGACATGAAGGCCCAGATCCGAAAGGATCGCTTCGCCTTCCTCCAGAGCTTCTCCAAGAGCTTCTACGGCGTCGGGCTTCTGTCCCACCCCGTCAGCCAGGGCATTCTCGACTGGTCCTTCGTGCTCGGCGTGATGGCGAGCCCCAAGGCCACAATCGACTGCGTGGACGCTTTCGGCAAGACCGACTTCCGCCCCGACTTCAAGGCCTTCACCATTCCGACGCTGGTGATCCACGGCACGGGTGACAACACGGTGCCGATCGACCCGACGGGCCGGGCCGCCGCCAAGGCCATTTCGGGCGCGCGTCTGGTGGAGTACGAGGGCGAGCCGCACGGGCTCTTCGCCACCGTGCCGGATCGGCTGAACAAGGATCTGCTGGACTTCCTGCGCTAAGCGCAGATCCCAGGTCGGATCGAGGCGGGTCGCTCGCGGCCCGCCTCTTTGCGTTTGCGCTTCGACCTCACGCCCCGACCATACCTCGCGCCCCAACCACATGGCGCTGAAACGAAAAACGCCCTTGCCGGGGGAGGACCGGCAAGGGCGTCAGGGGTAAGCCGAAAGGTGGGAGGAACCGTTCGGCTTGAACGCCGGGGCCGGGGGAGGACCGGCCAGGGCGAAGCTGAAAAAGTCTTAGCGGGCCGTGCGCCGCTTACTCGACGGAAGGTCGGAGCGCGAAAGGCCGATCTCCGACAGCTCGCGAGCGATGAAGCCGTTCCGTTCGCGGGCCGTGAGGCGGAACTGGGGGCGATCTTCGAAGAGGCGAGCGAGTGTCACGGTCTGGTCCTTGTCTGCCCGGCCTCGTCTGGTTGGCGGCCGGCTCGACGATGTTGTTTGTTGCTCCCTATCTAACCCAGCCGAGCCATGACGAGGAGCGCAAAGCTGGAAAGGGAGAAATGCGTTTGCGCGATAGCGAAGACTTGCAGATCAGTCATGCATTCAGCGCATGGCGAAAGAGCGATGCCCCTCGTTAGAGCCGGGGCGGACCGAGGCCCGCCCCGACTGTCTCAAGCATAATATCCGAGCACGGATTTCGTCTCGAGATATTCTTCCATGCCCTCACGCCCATACTCGCGGCCGTTGCCGGAGCGCTTGTAGCCGCCGAAGGGCGCGTTCGGATCCCAGACCGGCGCGTTCAGATGGACCTGACCGGCGCGGATCTGCCCCGCCACGTCGCGGACCTGATCCATGTTGGTGCCGTGCACATGCGCGCCGAGCCCGTAGATCGTGTCGTTGGCGATCTCGATTGCCTCCTCCACGCTGTCATAGGGCAGGATGGCGAGAACCGGCCCGAAGATTTCCTCGCGCGCGATGGCCATGTCGCTGCGAACCTCGGAGAAGATCGTCGGGCGCGCGAACAAGCCGGCATCGATCCCGTCGGGCCGTCCCGCCCCGCCGGTGACGAGCTTGGCGCCCTCCGCGACGCCGGTCTCGATCATCGTCTGGATGCGCTCGTACTGCGCCCGGTTGGCGATCGGACCATGGGTCGTCGCCTCGCCCAAGGGATCGCCCACCACAAATTCCGCCGCCGTCCTGGCCGCCAGCGCTTCCACCTCGGCCAGCCGCGCGCGCGGCACGATCATGCGCGTCGGCGCGCTGCAGGATTGCCCGAGATTGCGCATGGCGGAGGCGACGCCCAGCGGAACGCAACGCTCCAGATCGGCGTCGGGCAGCACGATATTGGGCGACTTGCCGCCGAGTTCCTGCGCCACGCGCTTGACGGTGGGCGCGGCGGCCTGCGCCACCAGAACGCCGGCACGGGTCGAGCCGGTGATCGACACCATATCGACCTCCGGGTGCGAGGCCATGGCTTCGCCCACCACAGGCCCGCTGCCGTTGACGAGGTTGAACACGCCCGCCGGGCAGCCGGCGTCGTGCATGATCTCGGCAAACAGAAGCGCGCTCAAGGGCGACAGCTCGCTCGGCTTCAACACCACCGTGCAGCCGGCGGCGAGCGCCGGGCCGACCTTGGCGGTGATCTGGTAGAGCGGCCAGTTCCAGGGCGTGATCAGCGCGCAGACGCCGATCGCCTCCTTCAGGATCGCAGTCGTGCCGCGCGGCGCGACGAAAGGGAAACTCGCCAGATTGTCCCGGGCCACCCGGAGATGCTCTGCGGCGAGCGGCACCTGCGCCGCGCGGGCGTAGTTGATCGCCGCGCCCATTTCGGTGCGAAGCGCCTGCGCGATCAGCTCGGCCCGTTCCAGAACGAGCGCATGGACGCGCGAGAGAAGCGCGGCGCGCTCGGCCGGACTCGTACGGGACCACGGGCGAAAGGCGCGGCGCGCGGCGAGGGTCGCGCGCTCGACATCCGCCTCGTTGCCCATCGCGATCTCGGCTACCACCGCTTCGCTCGCCGGGTTCACGACGGCGAAGCGCTCGCGCCCCTCCGGCTCGCGCCACGCGCCGTCGATGTAGAAGCGAAGAAGATGACCGGCCTCGCTGAGATGGCGAACGGGGTCGATCATTGGAAGCGGTCCTTCATGCGATAATAGGCGCCGACGATCGGCAGGAACCAGGGCTTGCCGAAATGGCCGGGAATAGCCGGCCAGTCGAAATCCTTCCAAGGGTTCAGATGGGCCTGCCCGTCCATGACATCGGCCATGACCGTGCCCATCAGCGTCGACATCTGCGTGCCGTGGCCGCTGTATCCCATCGAATAATAGACGCCCTCGCGCTCGCCCGCGCGGGGCAGCCGGTCACGCGTCATGTCCACCATGCCGCCCCAGCAATAGTCGATGCGCGTGTCGCTGAGTTCGGGGAAGACGTCGTTCAGCGCCGCGCGCAGGATCGCGCCGCTCTTCTCGTCGGACGCCGGGTTCGACACGGCAAAGCGCGCGCGCCCGCCGAAGAGCAGCCGGTTGTCGGGGGTCGGGCGGAAATAGTTGACGAGGTTCTTGGTATCGACCGCGTTGCGACGGCGCGGCGTCAGCTTGCGCAGGAGGTCCTGCGGCAGCGGCTCGGTCGCGATCAGGAACGCGCCCACCGGCACCACGCGCCGGCGCACCCAGCCGATGGGGCCAACCTGCGAGATGCCGCTGGCGAGGAGCACCTGTTTGGCCGTGAACTTTCCCTTGGGCGTTTCAACAGCGTGGCCGCCGCTCACGCGCTTCAGACCCATCATCGGCGTGCGCTCATAGATGGCGACGCCGCGCCGCGCGGCGGCTTCCGCCAGGCCCCTGATATAGCGACCCATATGCATGGCCGCGCTCTTGCCGTAGACGAGGCCGCCGTAATAGCGCTCGGTTCCGACCTCGGAGGCGAGGTCGGCGGGGCTCACCATGTGGGTTTCGGGATCGACATGGGCGGCCAGCAGGGCCTGTGCGCGGGCCAGCTTGTCGTAATGCTCGGGCTTGGCGGCGAGCTTCAGCTTGCCGACGCGCGCGAACTGGCAGTCGATGCCCTCTTCGGTGACGAGCCGCTCGACCGTATCGACGCCCGCATCGAAGGCCTTATAGAGTTGATCGGCTTTTTCACGGCCGAGCTTCTCCGACATGGTGGCGTAGTCCTGCGCAAAGCCGTTGTTGCACATGCCGCCATTGCGACCCGACGCGCCATGGCCGATCGTCTCGGCTTCGAGCAGGATGACACGCGCGCCCTTCTTGGCGAGCGTCAGCGCCGCCGTCAGGCCGGTGAAGCCGCCGCCGATCACGGCGACATCGTAGCTGCCCTCGATCGGACCCTGGGCGCCGCCGGTGAAGGGCGGGGCCGTGTCCAGCCAATAGGATGTGAGCTTCATCTCGGCTCCGTGTTCTCGCAAAAGCGCGGGGTTCGCGCAAAAAGGCGGGCGGCGAAGGCGCTCCGGCTCTCAGTTGATGGATTGGTTGGACAGGGCGAAAAGCCGCGCCGGACCGCTCGGCGAAAGCTCGCCGCGCACCATGACGAGCGCGTCGCTCACCTGCGGCAGGCCGATCTCGGCCAGCCACGGGGCCAAACCCGATTTCACCGACGTGTCCATGCGCACGAAGGCCCCTTCGAGGCGCGACAGGGCCGCCGTGGTCAGGAGGCGCGCGTCATCCACATCGGCGGCGATCACCGGGCCGATCACATGGCCGCGCCCGAACAGGCGCGAGACCGCGTATCCGGCGGGCTCGCCGCCGCGCAGGAGCACGAAGACATCGCCGACTTCGGCCAGCCGGCGCAGCAGCGGCCCGCGCTGGAAGCCGGTGGCCTCCTCGTCGAGCCGCACCAGCGCGTCCATATCCTCGGCCCGCATGGGCCGCACGAGGTCTTCGGACGGGGCGTCGTGGCGGCCGGGAAGCCGACCCTGATGCTGACGGATCTCGTCCACCGGCACGAAGCCGCGCCGCTCGTAGAGCGCGCGCCCTTCGGGCGTGGCGTTGAGAAGAATGGTGCGCGAGCCCGCCGCTTCGAGAAGCGTGTTCATCAGGCGCGAACCGTAGCCCCGGCCCTGCGCGGCGTTGGAGACGATGATCATCCCGGCCGTCGCTCCGGTCTCGCCGAACGGAAACAGGATGGCGGTGCCGACGACCTCGCTTCCCCGTTCCAGAACGAAGCCCTGGCCGACCGTCAGCGCAAAGGCCCAGTCCTCGTAGCGAAAGGGCCAGACCAGATCCTGCGACAGTTTCAGCGCGCCGGGCAGATGCGCCTCGGTGAACGGCACGAGCGCGACATCGTCCGGCTTGTCGCTGGCGGTCTGGTGAAGGGCATGGCTCATGATGGGATGGCTTCTCGATCGAAGGAAATCTTGGGGGCGCGGGCGTTGGGCAAGCCGCGCTCAGCTCAAGGCGTGGCCGGCGAGCCCGTAGGTGCCGGGCGAGCCTGATGTGACGGGCGGCAGCGCGCCGCCATGCGTCAGGGTTCGCACCGTATCGAACTGGACCAGGCCCGCCTTGGAGAGAAACTCCCGCAGCGGGCCGGCTGGCTGGCGTGTGTCGAGCCGCACGAACGCGCCGCCCATCCCTTTCAGGAGTTCGGCGACGAGCGAGCGCGCGTCTTCATCGCTCGTTGCCACCAGCGGCCCGATGACATGCCCGCGCCCGAAGGGTCGGCGCATGGCAAAGCCGACGAGTTGGCCGTCGCGGCGAATGCCGCAGGCCTCGGCCGTCTGCGCAAAGAGCGTCAGAAGCTCGGGGCGCGGCGCGCCGAAGGCGGCGGCGTCCAGCGCCGTGATCTCGGCTAGATCATGGAGCGGCAGCGGCTCGACGCCGCCCGTCAGCGACGGATCGACCTCGAAGCCCTCCGGCACGAAGCCCTGGCACTGATAGACGGTGCCCTGCGGCTCGAAGCCGAGCGAGACATAGAGCGGATAGGCGGCGCGGGTGGAGTTGAGCAAGAGCCGGCGCGTGCCGCATTCGGCCAGAATGCGCTCCATGATCCAGCGCCCGCCGCCATGCGTCTGAAGGCGCGGCGAGGTGATCACCATGCCGATGGTCGCGCAGCTCTCGCCATGGGGGAACCACATGCCCGAGCTGAACACGCGGCCGATCTCGTCCAGCGCCACGATGCCATGGCCGAGCGCGCGCAGGACATCCCAGTCGGCCGGACGGTGCGGCCATCGCACGCCCACCGACAGCTCGTGCAGGCGCCCGACATCGACCGTGGCAATGTCCTGACCGGCCAGTTCGTAGGCGTCGAGCCGGATGGTCCGGGGCGTCGTCTGGGGCATCGTCACAGCTCTCGATCCTCCGATCGGACTTCGCTGGAGAAGACGGCAGCGCGCAGCGCCACGAGCGGGACGGCGGTCCCGTCCCTATAAGTCCAGCGTTCGATCCAAAGTGCTCCCGCCGGGACCGAAGTTTGCACTGCATCCCCGCGCCTTTTCAGAACTTTCGGCTGAACCTTCCCGATTTACGGCAGGAACGCCGGGTCGGTTTCTTTACCTTGAGCTGACATCCAGCGGAGACAGATCATGGTCGAGGACATTCTGGCGAAACTCGTCGCCTTCCCTTCCGTGGTCGGCACGCCCAACGCCCCGATCGTCAGCTGGATCGCCGATTATTGCCGCTCACACGGGGCGCGGGTCGAGATCCTGCCCGGCCCCGAGGGCGACCGCGCCAATCTCTTCGCCACGATCGGCCCGGCTGACGCGAGAGGCTATGTGCTCTCGGGTCACACGGATGTCGTGCCGGCCAGCGAGGCGGGCTGGACCGCCGATCCGTTCACGCTACGCGCCGAGGGCGAGCGTCTCTACGGGCGCGGCACGACGGATATGAAGGGCTATCTCGCTTGCGCCCTCGCCGCCCTGCCGGGCCTCGCCCGGCGCGATCTCAAGCATCCCGTGCATCTGGCCTTTTCCTATGACGAGGAAGCCGGCTGCCGCGGCGTGCCGCACATGATCGCGGAACTGCCCAAGCTCTGCGCTACGCCGCTCGGCGTGCTTGTGGGCGAGCCGAGCGGCCTTCAGGCGGTTCTGGCGCACAAGGGCAAGGCGGCGGCGCGCATGGAGGTGTTCGGGCGCTCGGGCCATTCCTCCCGCCCCGATCAGGGCCGCAACGCCATCCACGCCATGGCGGAGGTTCTCTCCAGCGCCATCGCCCATGCGCGCGCTCTGGAAGCCGGCCCCTTCGACACGCGCTTCGAGCCCGCCTATTCCTCGCTCCAGATCGGCACGATCTCCGGCGGGCGCGCGCTCAACGTCATTCCCGATCATTGCGTGGCCGAAATCGAGCTGCGCGCCATCGCCGGCCAATCGCCTCGCGCGCTGCTGGAGCCGGTGCGCGCGGCGCTGGAAGCGCTGAAGACGCAAGGCTTCGAGACACGCTGGGACGAGCTGTCGGCCTATCCCGCGCTGGCGCTCGCGCCCGAAAGCGACCTCGCCGCGCTGATGACGGATCTCACCAAGCTGACGCCGCAGCCCGCCGTCAGCTACGGCACGGAAGCCGGCCTGTTCCAGGATGCGGGGATGGACGCCATCATCTGCGGCCCCGGCGACATCGCGCGCGCCCATCGCCCGGACGAGTTCATCACACGCGGCGAATTAGCGGCCTGCCTGGCCCTGATCGACGCGCTGGGCGACAGGCTGGCGGCATGAGCGCGCCCCCCGTGTTTCTGTGCAACTCCACGGCCGAGCGCGCCACGGTCTTTCGCGCAGCCTTCGCGCGGGCGCTGCCCGAGATCGGCTTCGAGCAGGACGCGGCCGCCGCCAGCGCCGACGACGTGCGCTATCTCCTGACCTGGACCATCCCGCAAGGATTGGAGCGCTTTCGCAATCTCGAAATCGTCTTTTCGGTCGGCGCGGGCGTGGACCAGTTCGACACGAGCCGATTGCCTGGTCATGTGCAGGTCGTGCGCATGGTCGAGGACGGCATCATCCGCATGATGCAGGAATATGTGACGCTGGCCGTCCTGACCCTGCACCGCGACTGGCCGAGCTATCGCGCCCAGCAGGCGCGCTCGCTCTGGCGCGCCCTGCCGCCCCGGCGGGCGAGCGAGCGGCGCATCGGCTTTCTCGGCCTCGGAATGCTGGCGCAGGCGGCGATGGAGCGCCTCCAGCCCTTCGGCTTCCGCCTCGCCGGCTGGAGCCGGTCGCCACGCATGATCGAGGGTGTGGAATGCTTCCACGGCGCGGATCAACTGCCGGAGTTTCTGGCGCGCACGGACATTCTCGTCTGCCTTCTGCCGCTGACGGACGAGACGCGCGGCATCCTCGATGCCGCGCTGTTCGCGCAGCTTCCCGAAGGCGCGGCACTGATTCATGCCGGGCGCGGGCCGCAGCTCGATGCCGACGCGCTTCTGGAAGCGCTCGACAGCGAGCATCTCTCGGCCGCCATTCTGGACGTGACAGAGCCCGAGCCGCTGCCGCCCAGCCATCCGCTCTGGCGCCATCCCAAAGTGATCCTCACACCCCATGTCGCCAGCGTCACACAGGCCGAAACGGCGGCCGAAGCCGTGATCGCCAATATCCGCCGCCACCGTGCGGGCGAGCCGATGGTCGGCCTCGTCGACCGCGCGCGCGGCTACTGAGCCCACCCTTTCCCATTTCGCACCTCAGGAGACCACCATGTCGCTTCTCGTCACGATCGATCCCAACCCGACCTTCACGCCCAAGCCCGCGCTGCCGTTGCCCGAGCGCCTGATCTCCGGCGCGCCGGAGTTCAAGACCTGGGCGCAGGACGATTCCAACGGCGAGAAGGTGAAGACCGGCGTCTGGGAAGCCACCCCGGGCGAGACCCATTCGATCAAGGGCACGACCTTCGAGTTCTGCCACATCCTGTCCGGCCATGTGGAGATCGAGGAGACGGGCGGCGAGACCAAGACCTACAAGGCGGGCGACAGCTTCGTCATGAAGCCCGGCTTCGTCGGCGTCTGGCGCACGATCGAGACCGTGCGCAAGATCTACGTCTGCGTTTACGAGTAATTCGACCAGGGGCGGGGCTTCGGCCCTCGCCCCGTCTCCCCTGCCGATCGCACTCCCCAGGACCCTCGCCATGAAGACTCATTCTATCGCGCTCGTTCCGGGCGACGGCATCGGCCCCGCCGTGATCGACGCGGCCTGGGCGGTGCTCGAACGCGCCGCTTCGAAGCATGGCTTCGCGCTGACCTCGACCCGCTTTCCCTGGTCCTGCGCCTTTTATCGCGAGACCGGCGCAATGATGCCCACTGATGGCATCGAGACGCTGCGCGGCTTCGACGCGGTGTTTCTGGGCGCGGTCGGCTGGCCGGCGGAAGTGCCCGATTCCGTGTCGTTGCACGGGCTGCTTCTGCCGATCCGCAAGGCCTTCACCCAATACGCCAATATCCGCCCGCATCGCCTTCTGCCGGGCGTCGAAGGCCCGCTGCGCGCGGAGGGCTTCGACATTCTCTGCATTCGCGAGAACACCGAAGGCGAATATTCGGGCGCGGGCGGGCGCGTGCATGTCGGCACGCCCGACGAGGTGGCGGTGGAGACGGCGGTCTTCACTCGGCGCGGCGTCGAGCGCATCCTGCGCTTCGGCTTCGAACAGGCGCGCCAGCGTCGCGGCAAGCTCGCCTCCGTCACCAAGAGCAACGCTCAGAAGCACACGATGGTCTTCTGGGACGAGATGACCCAACTCATCGCGGCCGACTATCCCGATGTCGAGGTGACGCCCTATCATATCGACGCCATGGCGGCGCGCATGGTCATGGCCCCCGAAACGCTCGACGTTATTGTCGCCTCCAACCTCTTCGGCGACATCCTCACCGATCTGGGCGCCGCGATCCAGGGCGGCCTCGGCTTCGCGGCTTCCGCCAATATCAACCCGGACCGCACCGCGCCCTCCATGTTCGAGCCCGTGCATGGCTCTGCGCCCGACATCGCCCACTTGAGTATTGCCAATCCGATCGCCACGATCTGGTCGGGGGCGATGATGCTGGAGCATCTGGGCGAGCAGGCCGCCGCCGCAGACGTGATGCGTGCCGTAGAAGCGGCCACCGCGCAAGGCGTCGGCACCCGCCCCGGCCGCGACCGGACGGAGACGATTACGCAGGCCGTTCTGGCGGCTCTCGCCGCGTAAGGAGACAGGGACATGGCATTGAACGACACCACACTTCTGCGCTTCCAGGGCCTCATCGACGGGGCTTGGCAGGATGCGAGGAGCGGCGCGACGGTGGAGGTCATGGACCCCGCCAAGAACGAGGCCATCGGCACCGTGCCCGACATGGGCGAGGCCGAGACGCGCGCCGCCATCCAAGCCGCCGAGCGCGCCTTCAGCCCGTGGAAGCGCAAGACCCATGCCGAGCGCGCCGCGCTTCTGGAAAAGTGGTTCGCGCTTATGGTCGAGCACGAAGAGGATCTGGCGCAGATCCTCACCATGGAACAGGGCAAGCCGCTCGGCGAGGCGCGCGGCGAAATCCGCTATGGCGCGAGCTTCGTCAAATGGTTCGCCGAGGAAGCGCGCCGCATTGGCGGCGCGACGATCCCCTCGCCGACGCCCGACCGGCGCATCCTGGTCCTGAAGGAAGCGGTCGGCGTCTGCGGCATCATCACGCCCTGGAACTTCCCGAACGCGATGATCACGCGCAAGGTCGCGCCTGCGCTCGCCGCCGGCTGCACCGTCGTGATCAAGCCCTCCGAGTTCACGCCCTATTCGGCGCTGGCGCTGGGCGTTCTCGCCGAGCGGGCCGGCATTCCGGCCGGCGTCGTCAACATCGTGACCGGAATGCCGACTGGCATCGGCGGCGAGCTTCTGGCCAACGAGACCGTGCGCAAGATTTCCTTCACGGGCTCGACCCGCGTCGGCGCGCACCTGATGCGCGGCGCGGCCGACTCGATCAAGCGCCTTAGCCTGGAGCTGGGCGGCAACGCGCCTTTCATCGTCTTCGACGACGCGGATCTGGATCTCGCCATCGAGGGCGTCCTGATCTCGAAATTCCGCAATGGCGGCCAGACCTGCGTCTGCGCCAACCGCATCCTCGTCCAGTCCGGCGTCTATGACGCCTTTGCCGAAAAGCTGGCGGAGCGTGTGCGCGCCATGAAGGTCGGGCCGGGCACCGAGGACGGCGTGACCATCGGGCCGATGATCAACGCGGCGGCGATCGAGAAGATCGAGCGCCACGTGGCCGATGCCAAGGCCAAGGGTGGCAAGATCCTGGCCGAAAGCACCGACATCGCCGACGGCGCGCAATATGCTCGCCCCGTCCTGATCGGTGAGGCCAATACCGACATGCTGCTGGCGTCGGAAGAAACCTTCGGCCCGGTCGCGCCGCTCTTCCGCTTCGAGCGCGAGGAGGACGCCATCGCCATCGCCAACGGCACGCCCTTCGGCTTGGCGGCCTATTTCTACACCGAGAGCTTGTCACGCGCATGGCGCGTCGGCGAGGCGCTGGAGTTCGGCATGGTCGGCCTCAACACCGGCCTGATCTCCACGGAAGTCGCTCCCTTCGGCGGCGTCAAGCAGTCCGGTCTCGGCCGCGAGGGCTCGCATCTCGGCATCGAGGAATATCTGGAGGTCAAGACCTTCCACATGGGCGGTCTCCGGTAAGCCTACCCGCGCAAGCATTGTCCGAACAACGGCCGCCCCGCGACACCAGCGGGGCGGCCATTTGCGTTTCAGGCGCCCGCAGCCCTCAACGAAAAAAGGCGGCCCGAGAGCCGCCTGTCCTTGATCATTCCAAAGTTTGGCCGGAAGCGCCCGAAGGCGCCCCGATCAACCGTCGACCTTAAAGGCCGACCACGCCCGCAAGGCCGGAAATGTCCTTGATCTCGGTATAGCCATAATAGGGGTTCGCCGGCTCGTGGCCGCGATTGACCCAGACCTTGTTCTTGATGCCGAGATCGTGCGCGGTCATCAGGTCGTAGCGGAACGAGGAGGAAACGTGAAGAATGTCGTCCGGCGTCGCGTTCAGCTGGTCGAGCATGTATTCGAAGCCCTTCATGCGCGGCTTGTAGGACTGGGCCTGCTCCGCCGTGAAGACGGCGTGGAAGGGCGCGCCGAGCTTCTCGACATTGGACGGGATCTGCGCGTCCATGGCGTTCGACAGGATGACGAGCGGGATTTCCTTGGCGACCTTGGCGAGGCCCTCGGGCACGTCGGCATGGGGACCCCAGGTCGGCACGCGTTCGTAGATGTCGCGCGCGACCGCCGGGTCGAAGGCGATGCCGTTGCGCTTGCAGGTCCGCTCCACGGCGTTGTGCACCACTTCGGCATACGGCTTCCAGTCACCCAGAACTTCGTCGAGGCGATAGGCCGAGAAGTTCGAGACGAACTGCGCCATCTGCGCTTCGCTGAGCTGCGCGCTGTAATGATCGCGCGCGGCATCGGCCATCTGGAAGTTGATGAGAGTGCCGTAGCAATCGAAGGTGATGAATTTCGGCCGGAACTGGCTCATGAGGGGCGATCCTTCTCAACCCGTGTCGACACGGCGTGCCGATCGAGCCCCATCATAGAAAGGCCGAATCCCGCTGACGGACCGCAATGGCCCCGGCGATAGCAGATTGTTGTGAAATGCAAGGCGCGCACGGCACGACTTGCTCGGCTCCCGCCCGCCTGGCTCGCGCCGGGGAGCATAAGATGCGGAACTCGGCCCATCAAAAGCGCAAATGATCGGTCAGGATAGCTGGACGATACGCCTTGCCGGTCGGCGGGCGCTATGCTGGCCTCCAGAGAGTGAGAGCGCGCCCCGTCCGGGATCGCCCCTTCGCCTTCGCATCCGCGCGCTTGGGTTCCGGCCGGCGCGCCCTGTTGGAACTGGAGACCCCATGCTGAGCAATTCGCTGGTCGAACTGGACCGCGCCCATCTGGTGCACCCCGTCGCCTCCTATCGCGGCCATGAGAAGGCGGGCGTGCGCGTCCTGCGCTCGGGCCAGGGCGCGCGCGTTACCGACGCGAGCGGCCACGAGATGGTGGACGGCTTCGCCGGTCTCTGGTGCGTGAACGCGGGCTACGGGCAGAACAGCATCGTGGAGGCGGCGACGCGCCAGATGCAGGAACTGCCCTATGCCACCGGCTATTTCAGCCTGGGCTCCGAGCCCGCGATCCGGCTGGCGGCGGAACTGGCCGAGCGCGCGCCGGGCGATCTCAACCACGTCTACTTCACGCTGGGCGGCTCGGACGCGGTGGACAGCACGATCCGCTTCATCCGCTATTACTACCATTGCCTGGGCAAACCGGAGAAGGACCAGTTCATCTCGGTCGCCAACGGCTATCACGGCTCCTCGACGGTCGGCGCGGGCCTGACCGCGCTGCCGCTCTTCCATGCCGGCTTCGGCCTGCCCTTCGACTGGCAGCACAAGATTCCCTCGCACTACAGCTACCGCAACCCGGTCGGCACCGACCCTCAGGCGATCATCGACGCCTCGGTCGGCGCGCTGCGCGCCAAGGTGGCGGAACTCGGCGCCGGGCGTGTCGCGGCCTTCTATGTCGAGCCGATCCAGGGCTCGGGCGGCGTGCTGGTTCCGCCCGACGGCTGGGTCAAGGCGATGCGCGAGACCTGCCGCGAACTCGACATTCTCTTCATCGCCGACGAGGTCATCACCGGCTTCGGGCGCACCGGGCCGCTCTTTGCCTGCACCACCGAGGACGTGGTGCCCGATCTCATGACCACGGCCAAGGGCCTGACCTCGGGCTATGTGCCGATGGGCGCGGTGTTCCTGTCGGACAAGGTCTACAACACGATTGCCGATGGCGCGGGCGCGGCGGCGATCGGCCATGGCTATACCTATTCGGCCCATCCCGTCAGCGCGGCGGTCGGCCTCGAATGCCTCCGCCTCTATGAGAACGGCCTTCTCGACAACGGCGTGCGCGCCGGCCAGCGCCTGATGGCGGGGCTCCATGCCCTGGCCGACCATCCGCTGGTGGGCGAGGTGCGCGGGCGCGGCATGCTGGCCGCGATCGAACTCGTCACCGACAAGGCGAACAAGACGCCGCTTCCCGCCAGCTCCGAGCCGGCACGCCGCATCTTCGACCGCGCTTGGGACAATGGTCTCGTGATCCGCGCCTTCGCCAACGGCATTCTCGGCTACGCCCCGCCGCTCTGCTGCACGGACGACGACATCGACCGCATCGTGGACTGCACCCGCACGACGCTGGACCAGACGCTCGAAGACCCGGACGTGCGCGCGGCGATGAAGGGCTGATCAAGTCTTCGGCACGATGCGGCGCTGCACAAATTTTGTCAGAGCCGGCAATTCGCAATATTGTGCCGTCCGCTTCGCTGGATTCAGCGCAATCCACGATGCGGGCGGGGCAGACTGAAGGCAGAGGGAAACCTTAACCAGCGCCGCCCCTCGCGGGACACGGCGCTTCCGATCTCAAGCGGTCCGGTCGGACCACTCGCGATCGGATCTGGCGGAACGGGCCCAACAGCTGCCGAAGCACGTCCCACCGGACGTCTCGGCACGAGGGCACCCGGCACCGCCGGTTTCGAACCCGAAGGATCAGGGCGAGTGGCCCGGTCCTTCGAACCCACCCGCCGACAGGGCGTCGTCAATTAAGGGGAATTGCAATGCGCGATAAGATGGCCAACTGGACGTCTCGTGACGACGCCATGGTGGAGGACGCCATTCGGCGGGGCGCCAATCGGCGCGAACTCCTCAAGATGATGCTGATGGGCGGCGTGGCGCTCACCGCCGGCACCGCGATCCTCGGCCGGGCCGGCGCGGCTTTCGCCGCGACGCCCGTCAAGGGCGGTCACCTCAAGGTCGCCGGGTTCTCGGCCTCCACGGCCGATACGCTGGACCCCGCCAAGGCCTCCAACGCGACCGACTATTCGCGGATCTGCGCCCTCTACAATCGCCTGACCTTCATCGACGGCTCCGGCCAGACGGTGATGGAACTCGCCGACAGCATCGAAAGCACGGACGCCAAGGTCTGGACCGTCAAGCTGCGCAAGGGCGTGACCTTCCACGAAGGTCAGAGCCTGACGGCCAAGGACGTCGCCTACTCGCTGATGCGCCATCTCGACCCGGCGGTGGGCTCCAAGGTCAACGCCCTCGCCAAGCAGTTCGAAGGCGTGAAGGCGGTGGACGATCTGACCGCCGAGATCACGCTGGTGGCTCCCAACGCCGACCTGCCGACCATCCTGGCGCTGCATCACTTCATGATCGTGGCCGACGGCACGAGCGACTTCTCGAAGGGCAACGGCACGGGCCCGTTCCTTCTCAAGGAGTTCCAGCCGGGCGTGCGCTCCATCATGACGCGCAACGACAATTACTGGAAGGGCACCGGACCTTACGTCGATACGTTCGAGTTCTTCGCGATCTCGGACGAGTCGGCCCGTCTCAACGCGGTTCTGTCGGGCGACATCCATGTCGGCGCCAACCTGAACCCGCGCTCGATGCGCATCATCGAGGGCAATTCGGCGGTCGCCCCGTTCGTCAGCAAGCTCGGCACCTATACGAACCTGAACATCCGCCTCGACATGGCACCCGGCGACAAGGCGGGCGTGGTCGAAGGCTTCAAGTATCTCGTCAACCGCGAGACCATCCAGAAGTCGGTTCTGCGCGGCCTCGCCGAGATCGCCAATGACCAGCCGGTCCCGTCGTGGAACCCCTATTTCAACGCCGAGCTGAAGCAGCGCGAGTTCGATCCAGAGCGCGCCAAGTCGCTCTTCCAGAAGGCCGGCATTCTGGGTCAGGACATTCACATGGTGGCCTCGGAAGCGGCCAGCAGCTCGCTCGACTACGCAGCCGTCATCCAGCAGGCGGCCGGGAAGATCGGTCTCAACATCGTCATCGACCGCGTTCCCTCGGATGGTTTCTGGTCGAACAACTGGCTGAAGGATGCCGTCGGCTTCGGCAATATCAACGCCCGTCCGACGCCCGACATCATGTTCTCGCTCCTGTACCAGTCGGACGCCGCCTGGAACGAAAGCCGCTTCAAATCGCCCAAGTTCGACGCGATGCTGCTGGAAGCGCGCGGAATGCTGGACCAGGCCAAGCGCAAGGAAATCTACGGCCAGATGCAGGCCATGGTCTCCAACGAGGCCGGTACGGTGATCCCGGCCTTCCAGTCCAATCTCGACGGCGTTTCGCCCAAGCTGAAGGGCCTCGTGGCGAACCCGCTCGGCGGCATGATGGGCTACACCCTGGCCGAACACGTCTGGATCGAAGCCTGAGACTGATCTCTGCCCTCGGGAGCGGCGACGCTCCCGAGGGCCTTCCGCCGTTTTCGCCACCACGCATGGGCCGCTCATGAATTCTCTCATCCTCCGTATGATCGCGGGACGCGTGGTGGTCGCCCTGGTGACGCTGCTGATCGTCGCCGTCGTCATCTTCTTCGCGACCGCTCTTCTGCCGGGGGATGTGGCCCAGATTCTCTTGGGACAGGCGGCAACGCCCGAGGCGGTGGCGGGCCTGCGCACCGCCATGCATCTCGACCAGCCCGCCGCCGTGCGCTTTCTTCTATGGCTGCGCAATCTCGCGACCGGCGATCTCGGCACCTCCTATGTGAACAATCTGCCGGTGTCGCAGCTGATCGGCGGACGCCTCGTCAATTCTCTGAAGCTCGCCGGCATCACGGCCGCCGTCTCGGTTCCGTTCGCTCTGACGATCGGGATCACGGCGGCGATCCTGCGCGGCACGCTCGTTGACCGCATCATCTCCTTCTTCACCATCGCGGTGATCTCGGTGCCCGAATTCATGGTCGCGACGCTCGCGGTCATCATCTTCGCGGTCTATCTCGGCTGGCTGCCGGCGCTGTCCATGACCGGCGACATCACCACGATCTCGGGCCTTCTGAAGGCCTTCGCCATGCCGGTGATCACGCTGAGCTTCGTCATCTCGGCGCAAATGATCCGCATGACGCGCGCCGCCGTGATCGAGACCTTGAGCGCGCCCTATGTCGAGATGGCGCTGTTGAAAGGCGCTTCGCCCAGCCGCATCGTCCTGCGCCATGCCCTGCCCAACGCGCTGGGCCCGATCGTCAATGCTGTCGCCCTGTCGCTGTCCTATCTGCTCGGCGGCGTCATCATCGTCGAGACGATCTTCAACTATCCCGGCATCGCCAAGCTGATGCTGGACGCCGTTTCGACACGCGACCTGCCGCTGATCCAGAGCTGTGCGATGATCTTCTGTCTCGCCTATCTGCTTCTGATCACCATCGCGGACCTCGTCGCCATCATCTCCAATCCGAGGCTGCGCAAAGCATGACGGCTCCCCTCTCCAGCCCGCAGACGGTGCGGCGCTCGCGCCTCGGCTACCGGATGAACCTCGTCGGCGTGATCTCCTTTCTGGTGATCCTCGCCTGGGCGCTGGTCGCGATCTTCGCGCCCCTTCTCGCGCCCCATCCCGTGGGCGAGATCGTGGATTTCGACTATTTCGGTCCGGTCTCCTCGCAATTCCCGCTCGGCACCGACTATCTCGGCCGCGACGTTCTTTCGCGCATCATCTTCGGCGCGCGCTATACGGTCGGCATTTCGCTGGCGGCCGTCTTCATCGCCTGCTTCTGCGGCATCACGCTCGGCATGACGGCGGCGGTGATCGGCGGGTTCTTCGACAGCGCGCTCAGCCGTCTTCTGGATGCGCTGACCTCGATCCCCAGCAAGATCCTGGCTCTGGTTCTGGTGGCCGCCGTCGGCTCCTCGATCCCGATCCTGATCCTGACGCTCGCCTTCATCTACATTCCCGGCTGCTATCGCTTCGCACGCGCGCTCGCCGTCAATGTCAACGCGATGGACTATGTGGTCGTGGCGCGGGCGCGCGGCGAGCGGCTCGGCTATCTCATCCGCGCCGAGATCCTGCCGGGCATCATCGGGCCGGTGCTCGCCGATTTCGGCCTGCGCTTCGTCTTCATCGTGCTGCTTCTCTCCAGCCTGTCCTTTCTCGGGCTCGGCGTGCAGCCGCCGGACGCCGACTGGGGCGCGCTGGTGAAGGAAAATATTGGTGGCCTGTCCTTCGCCGCGCCTGCCGTGCTCTTTCCTTCCATCGCGATCGCCAGCCTCACGATCAGCGTGAACCTCCTGATCGACAACCTGCCCCAGAAAATCCGCGACCGGAGCGAACAGGCATGAGCCGTCTTGTCGAAGTCCGCGACCTGAAGATCGAGGCACGCACCGATTCCGGGCGCCGGGTGGAGATCATCCGGGGTGTTTCCTTCGACATAGACGAGGGCGAGATCGTCGCGCTGATCGGCGAAAGCGGCTCGGGCAAGACCACGATCGCGCTCGACCTCATGGGCCATACCCGTCCCGGCTGCCGCGTCACCTCGGGAACGGTTCATCTGGACGGCGTGGAGATGGGCGCCCTCTCCGAGCGCCGGCGCGCCGAGATGCGCGGCTCGCTCGTGTCCTACGTGCCGCAGAGCGCGGCGGCCGCCTTCAACCCCTCGCACAAGATCATGGATCAGGTGGTCGAAGTCACGCGCATCCACGGCTCGATGCCCGAGGCCGAGGCGCGGCGCAAAGCGGTCGATCTCTTCCGCGCGCTGGCCCTGCCAAACCCCGAGACGATCGGCGAGCGCTATCCGCATCAGGTCTCGGGCGGCCAGTTGCAGCGCCTCTCGGCGGCCATGGCCCTGATCGGCGACCCCAAGCTCGTGATCTTCGACGAGCCGACCACCGCGCTCGACGTGACGACGCAGGTCGAGGTTCTCCGAGCCTTCAAGTCGGTCATGCGCAAGGGCCGCATCGCGGGCGTCTATGTCTCGCACGATCTCGCCGTCGTCGCGCAGATCGCCGACCGCATCGTCGTGCTGCGCCATGGCGAGATTCAGGAACAGGGCGCGACTTCAGATATTCTGGAGCGCCCACAGCACCCCTATACGCAGGAACTTCTGGCGGCTTTCCGGCCGAGCGCCGCGCCGCGCCCGCCGGCCCCCGCAGAGACCGGCGACGCACCGCTTCTGGTGGCCCGAAACATCACCGCCGGCTACGGCAAGCTCGACGCGGACGGCATTCCCTCCTTGCGGGTCCTGAGCGATGTCAGCATCGAGCTGAAGCGCGGTCGCAATCTCGGCATCGTCGGCGAATCCGGCTGCGGAAAATCGACGCTGGCTCGCGTCATCTCGGGCATTCTGCCGGCCGCCAAGGGCGAGGTGCTCTTCGAGGGCCGCCGTCTCGCGCCCGATCTGCGCCAGCGCACGCGCGAGGAGCTGCGCCAGCTCCAGATCGTGTTCCAGTTCGCCGACACCTCGCTCAACCCCGCCAAATCCATCGGCGAAATCCTGGCCCGTCCCCTGATCTTCTACCATGGCATGGGCGGGCGGGCGCGCGAGACGCGGATCGACCAGTTGCTGGATATGGTGCATCTGCCGCGCGCCCTGCGCCATCGCCGACCCGGCGAATTGTCGGGCGGCCAGAAGCAGCGCATCAATCTGGCCCGCGCGCTGGCGGCCGATGCCAAGGTGATCCTGTGCGACGAGATCACCTCCGCGCTGGACACGGTGGTCGCGGCCGCAATTATCGACCTTCTGAAGGAACTCCAGCGCGAGCTGTCGCTGTCCTATCTCTTCATCAGCCACGATCTTGAAACCGTTCGCGCGATCTGCGACGAGGTGGTGGTGATGTACAAGGGCGAGAATATCGAGCAGCTTCGCCCCGAGATCGACGGCGGCCACCCGACCCATCCCTACACCAAGCTCCTCTTCTCCTCCGTCCCGCAGCTGCGCACCGGCTGGCTGGACGGGCTGGCGCAGGACCCCGAGCTTCTGAAGAGCTTCGCGCAGAGATAAGGAGGATGGGGCGCGCCGCGCCCCGTCACACGCGGAACATCGAATCCAGCGGCAGGTAAGTGCGCACGATCGGCGACTTCAGCACCACGAAGCTGAAATATTTCTCGATGCCGATATCGAGGTCGAGCAGGCGCTCCATCGTGCTCTGATATTCGCCGATATCGGGCGTCACGAACTTGATCAGATAGTCGTAACCACCCGAAATCAGATGACATTCCATCACCGCCTCGACCTTCTCGATGGCGGCGAGGAAGCGGGCGAAGTCGATCTGCCGGTGGTTCTTGAGCGTGATCTCGGTGAAGACGGTCAGCGTCTGGCCCAGCTTCGACACGTCGATCTGTGCGGAATAATTGGTGATATAGCCTTCGCTCTGGAGCTTCTTGACCCGCATCAGGCAGGGGCTCGGCGAAAGATTCACGAGTTCGGCCAGTTCGACATTCGTGATGCGTCCGTTTTTCTGGAGCTCCGAAAGGATCTTCAGGTCGATACGGTCGAGCTTCATGGCGGCCTTGTCTGGTCTTTCGGTCTGGCGCGGACTATCGCCGCTTTCGCCCCCGCTCGCAATCGAATGCGCGCTCGGCCCCTCGGCACAATCGCCTCCCCCGCGCTCACCCAACGGCAGGAACTGCCGCAGGACCGGCGCCAAGCAGCGCCGCGGTCGACCCGGCCTTGGTTATGCTGCGGCGCGCGCCAAGGAGAAACCATGTCCCAACCCCTGTTGCGAATCGAGAGCAGCCCCGATCTTCCCGCCGAGGCCGATGTCGTGGTGATCGGCGGCGGCGTGGCCGGCGTATTCTCGGCCTATTACCTCTCGCGGCGCGGCCTGAAGGTCGCGCTGGTCGAGAAGGGTCTGGTCGGCGCGGAACAGTCCAGCCGGAATTGGGGCTGGTGCCGCCAGCAAAACCGAGACGCGCGCGAGCTTCCGATCTCCACCAAGAGCCTCGACCTTTGGGACAAGCTGGCCGAGGAAACCGGCGAGGAAACCGGCTTTCGCCGCTGCGGCCTCTTCTATCTCTCGCAGAACGAGGCGGAACTGGCCGGCTGGGCCAAATGGGGCGAGTTCGCCCGCACGGTCGGCGTCACCACCTATATGCTGAATGCGGCTCAGGCCGCAGAGCGCGGCCAAGCCACCGGGCGCGGCTGGAAAGGCGGCGTCTTCTCCCCCAGCGACGGCACGGCCGACCCCTCGCGCGCCGTGCCGGTGATCGCGCGCGCCATCATCCGAAACGGTGGCACGGTTCATCAGAATTGCGCGGCGCGTGGGCTGGAACTCTCGGGCGGGCGCGTTAGCGCGGTCGTCACGGAAAAAGGCACGATCCGCACCAAGGTCGCCGTGATGGCGGGCGGAGCCTGGGCCTCCTCCTTCTGCCGCCAGCTCGGCCTGCGCTTTCCGCAAGCCTCGGTGCGCTCGTCCATTCTGGCGGTGTCGCCCGGCGCCAACGATCTGCCCGACACGCTGCACACGGCGGGCGTTTCCGTCACCCGGCGCGGCAATGGCGGCTATACGCTGGCGATCAGCGGCCGGGCGCGCGTCGATCCCACACCGCAGCAGCTCCGCTTCGCGCGCGAGTTCGTGCCCATGTTCGCGCGGCGCTGGCGCAGCCTCGCGCCCGGCGGGGTGGAAGGCTGGCGCAGCGGCCACGAGACGCTGGCCCGATGGACGCTGGATGAGGTGACGCCGATGGAGCGCGTGCGCATTCTCGATCCCAAGCCCGATCGGGGCCAGATCAGCGAGACCCACAAGCGCGCGCTGGAGCTTCTGCCGGGGCTGCGGCAGACGACGATCACCCATAGCTGGGCCGGCTATATCGATTCCACGCCGGACGGCGTGCCGGCGATCGGCGAGATCGAAGCCGTTCCGGGCTTCATCCTGGCGGCCGGTTTCAGCGGCCATGGCTTCGGCATCGGTCCCGGCGCGGGCCATCTCGTCGCCGATCTCGTCACCGGGCAGACGCCCATCGTCGACCCGCGCCCCTATAACCCGAAGCGCCTCAACGACGCGGCCTGGGGCAAGGTCGCCGAGTTCTGACGGGACCTCGCGCCAGAGCTTTTAGCGCGGCCCCGGCTCTTGGCCTGCCGGCGCGATCCGTGGGAAGATCGGGGTTGAAACGAGCGCGCCGCTTGGGGAGACGCCTATGAACATCACGCGCAATGGTTCGACCCCTTCGGGTCGCGGGCCGTCGGACTGGTTCACCGGGTCGGTGCGGGTCGATCCGCTCTTCTCGCCCAACGAAGCGAGGCGTGCCGCAGCGGCCAGCGTGACCTTCGAGCCCGGCGCGCGCACGGCCTGGCACACCCATCCGCTCGGCCAGACGCTGATCGTCACCGCCGGGCTCGGCCTTGCGCAGCGCGAGGGCGGCCCGGTGGAAGAAATCCGGCCGGGCGACGTGGTCTGGTTCGAGCCAGGCGAAAAGCACTGGCACGGCGCATCGCCCACCACGGGCATGACCCATATCGCCATTCAGGAGCAGAAGGACGGCAAGGTCGTGGACTGGCTGGAGCCGGTGTCCGACGCGGATTATGGAGATTCGACAGCGGGCTGAGACAGCGGCCGACCTCCTACGTCGGTGCGAAGTCGGTGGAGACAGCGGCGGGCGACAGTCGCCCTCGACGCGTAAAACCCTTGCCCGCTCTAGAAGCAGCCATCGCTTCGCCGCCTATGCGAAGCCGACCGATAGCCTTGCTGCCGATATCGTCCGCCCGGCGTTCGAATGAGACCGGCGTGTCGGCCTTTCAACCCGGCTCGTGCTGGAGAATGTTCACCAAACGCGCCAAGGGATCGCGCACGAAGAAGCGCCGGACGCCCCAGGGCTCCGTCGCGGGGCCGTATTCGATGGCGCTGCCCGCGTGCAGTAGTCGTTCGTAGACGGCATCGAGATCGTCCACCTCGATCGAGAGATCGGGGACTGGCGTGCCGGACCCGCCCTCCCGTGCGAAGCTTATCTGCGGCGCGGTGGCTCCCGCCCCGACGAAGGTCACGATCCAGCCGTGATCCATGCCGACCTCCAGCCCCAGAAGCTCGCCGTAGAAGCGTCGGGCCTCATCCAAGCGATCGGTCGCGATATTGGGGACGATGCGGAGCACAGCCATGGCTTCTTCCTCGATTATCCCCGCCCGATCAGACCAGCCCCTGTTTGCGGTAGCGGTGGATCGTGCTGCGGTGAAGGCCGAGCTGGCGGGCGGCCTTGCTGACATTGCCGCCATGGGCGGAAAGCGCTGCACGGATCGCCGCCACCTCGCGCTCCTCGCGCGTCATGGCCGGGCGCGGCTCCACCGGGCGCGCCACGAGGTCGAGATCGCTCCCACGTGCGGCGGCATGGTCCGTATTCCACTGGCCGACCGCATAGGCCCCGGAGGACAGGCGCAGGAGAAGTCCGTCTCGGCTGGGCTCCTCGACGGAGAGGATCGTCTCGAACGAGGCGTCGTCCAGCGCGTCCCACGAGAGGCCGGCGAGCGACAGGCCGCGCCGGTTGCCGGCCACGAGGCCTTCTTCGCGAAACACCAGGATGCCCTCCCGGCTGGTTCCGAGCATGGCCGGGTCGCTGTGGAAGCGTAAGAGTCGGCAGTCCTGAAAATGCCGGCGAAACAGGCGATGCTCGATCTGATCCACCGCCAACCGGATCAGGCCGAGCGCGTGGCCATGGCCGTGGGTGGAGGGGCCGGTGAGGTCGAGCGCGCCGATCAGAGCGCCACGCGGATCGATGATGGGTGTCGCCGCGCAGCTGAGAACGCGGTGATCGGGAAAGAAATGCTCCGAGCCGTTGACCGCGATGGCGCGCCGCTCGGCGAGCGCCGTGCCGATCGCGTTGGTGCCCGTGCTCGCTTCCTTCCAGGAGACGCCGGGGCGCAGCGCCACCTCGGCCGCGCGCGAGGCAAAACCCGCATCGCCGATCGTATCGAGGATCATGCCGTCGCCGTCGGCCAGAACCACGACGCTCATCGTGTCGCGCGCCTCGCCCGCCAGCATTTCCAGCTCCGGGCGACACAAGCGTCGCAGCGCGTCGTGCCGCTGATGCAGGAGGCGAAGCTCGCTGTCCGTCAGTGGCTGAAGCGCGGGCGGGCGCTGTTCGGCCAGCCCCAGATCGCTGCATCGCAACCAAGACCGCAAGACGGGCTGTCGCACCGCAGCACTCGGCAACTGTCCTTCATGGAAGAACGCCTGTCGCGCCGAGATCATGTCATTGGTTTCCATGACGGTTCGACCTCCCCCAACTGTCGCAATCTGCGACACCGGCTTGTTCTACTGTCGCGCGCCGCATCGAATGCTCACGGACACATCAGAAAGTTCATCACATCCCGGCGCCCCGGTCCATCCACTGCTTGCGACTTCCCGACGCGAGGAGGAACCTCGCCTGGCTCATCGCGAGGAATGAGGAGGTTCCATGACGATCCAGCTACCCATCACCACCCGCTCGGCTCCGTTCAAGAGCCGCTACGGCAACTTCATCGGCGGCCGTTTCGTGGACGCCGCCGATGGGCGGACCTTCGAGAACCGCTCGCCCGTCGACGGGCGTTTGCTCTGCGAAGTGGCGCGCAGCGGAGCGGAAGACATCGAGCGCGCGCTCGACGCCGCCCATGCCGCCGCGGACGCCTGGGGCCGCACCAGCCCGGCCGACCGCTCGCTGCTGCTTCTGCGGATCTCCGACCGGATGGAGGAGAATCTCGAGCTTCTGGCGACCGTCGAGACCTGGGACAATGGCAAGCCGATCCGCGAAACGCGCGCCGCCGACGTGCCGCTCGCGATCGACCATTTCCGCTATTTCGCCGGCTGCCTACGCTCGCAGGAAGGCGCGCTGTCGGAGATCGACAACGACACGGTCGCCTATCACTATCACGAGCCGCTCGGCGTCGTCGGCCAGATCATTCCGTGGAACTTCCCGCTCCTGATGGCCGTGTGGAAGCTCGCCCCCGCGCTTGCCGCCGGCAATTGCGTGGTGCTGAAACCCGCCGAGCAGACGCCGGCCTCGATCCTTGTGCTGATGGAGCTGATCGCCGATCTCCTGCCGGCGGGCGTCGTCAATGTCGTGAACGGCTATGGCCTGGAAGCGGGCAAGCCGCTGGCGCAGTCCAAGCGTATCGCCAAGATCGCCTTCACCGGCGAGACGTCCACCGGCCGTCTCATCATGCAATATGCCTCCGAGAACCTGATCCCGGTGACGCTGGAGCTGGGCGGCAAGAGCCCCAACATCTTCTTCGGGGATGTCGCGGCCGAGGATGACGACTATTTCGACAAGGCGCTGGAAGGCTTCGCCATGTTCGCGCTGAACCAGGGCGAGGTCTGCACCTGCCCGAGCCGCGCGCTTGTGCATGAATCCATCTACGATCGCTTCATGGAGCGCGCGGTGAAGCGCGTGGAATCCATGATCCAGGGCGATCCGCTAGACGGCGCGACGATGGTGGGCGCGCAGGCCTCCCAAGAGCAGATGGAGAAGATCCTCTCCTATTTCGACATCGGCCGCGAGGAAGGCGCGAAGGTGCTGACGGGCGGCGAGCGCGCCCGTCCGGATGGGCTCGACGGCTACTACGTGAAGCCGACCGTGCTTCAGGGCAACAACCGGATGCGCATCTTCCAGGAGGAAATCTTCGGGCCGGTGGTCTCGGTCACGACGTTCAAGGACGATGCCGAAGCGCTCGCCATCGCCAATGACACGCTCTATGGCCTGGGTGCCGGCGTCTGGACGCGGGACGGCACGCGGGCCTACCGCATGGGCCGCGCCATCAAGGCGGGCCGCGTCTGGACCAATTGCTACCACGCCTATCCCGCCCACGCGGCCTTCGGCGGCTACAAGCAATCCGGCATCGGGCGCGAGACCCACAAGATGATGCTCGACCACTATCAGCAGACCAAGAACATGCTGGTCAGCTATTCCCCCAAGAAGCTCGGCTTCTTCTGAATCCAGGCTCGAGCCGTCCGGGCCTGCGCCCGGACCGCTCCGCCGGACCCGTCGTCGATTTCCCAAAAGACCACCATCGGGGGGACCTCACATGGCCAAGACCATGCGTGCGGCTGTTGTGCGCGAATTCGGCAAACCGCTTTCCATCGAGGAGGCCGCGATCCCGGAGCCCGGCCCAGGCTTCATCCAGGTCGCGATCCAGGCTTCGGGCGTATGCCACACCGACCTGCACGCCGCCGAGGGCGACTGGCCGGTCAAGCCCAACCCGCCCTTCGTGCCCGGCCATGAGGGCGTCGGCTATGTTTCGGCGGTGGGCGCGGGCGTGCGCAACGTCAAGGAAGGGGACAGGGTGGGCGTGCCGTGGCTCTACTCGGCCTGCGGCTGCTGCCGGCACTGTCTGGGCGGCTGGGAAACCCTGTGCGAAAGCCAGGAGAACACCGGCTATTCCGTCAATGGCGGGTTTGCCGATTATGTGATCGCCAACCCGAACTATGTCGGCCATCTGCCCAAGGACATCTCCTTCGTGGACATCGCGCCGGTGCTCTGCGCGGGCGTCACGGTCTACAAGGGCCTCAAGATGACCGACACCAAGCCGGGGGACTGGGTGGCGATCTCGGGCATCGGCGGCCTCGGCCATATGGCCGTGCAATATGCCAAGGCCATGGGCCTCAACGTGGCGGCGGTGGACGTGGACGACGCCAAGCTCGATCTCGCCCGCAGGCTCGGCGCGACGCTGACGGTGAACGCCCGCCACGAGGACCCTGCCACCACCATCAAGCGAGAGACGGGTGGCGGCGTTCAGGGCGCGCTGGTGACGGCGGTCAGCGAAAAGGCGTTCGAGCAGGCGGTCGGCCTCATGGCGCGGGGCGGCACGCTGGCGCTGAACGGCCTGCCGCCCGGCGATTTCCCGCTCAATATTTTCGGCCTCGTCCTCAACGGCATCACCGTGCGCGGCTCGATCGTCGGCACGCGGCTCGACCTTCAGGAGTCGCTGGACTTCGCGGCCGAAGGCAAGGTCAAGGCCACCGTTTCCACCGCCGGCCTCGAACAGGTCAATGACGTGTTCGACCGGATGAAGAAAGGCCAGATCGAGGGCCGCATCGTCCTCGATCTGGCCGCCTGACATCGGGCGAGCCGGCCCGGCTTCAAGCCGGGATCAGGACACGTCCACCGGCTTCGAGCGCAGCCGGTTCGCCGTCGCCGGGTCGGCGCGCCGGCAAAGCTGCGGCGGCAGGCCGCGCATGACGAGTTCGGCGTCGGCCACGGCCATGGCGCCGATTTCGTAGAAGGCGTCCCGCGTGCCACCCGTGCGGTGAGCCGACAGGATGAGGCCGGGCAGCTGGCGCACCGGATCGTCCGCCGGCACGGGCTCCACCGGGAAGACATCGGTCGCGGCGCGAATATGCCCGGAGCGCACGGCGTCCAGCATGGCCGGAAAATCCACCACGGCGGCGCGGCTCATCAGAAGAAAGGCCGCGCCCTTCGGCATCCGCGCAAACTCGCGCGCGCCGATGAAGCCTTCGTTCTCGGCCGTCACGCTGGCGAAGACGAACACGACCTGCGAGGTTTCCAGCAATTCGTCCAGCCCGGCGGGGCGGCAGTCCAGCCGCTCGATCGAAGCTGCCGGCAGCCAAGGGTCGAAGACGCGCACCTCGTTTCGGAAGGGCCGGATCAGTTCGCGCAGCGAGCGGCCGAGATCGCCGAGGCCGATAATGCCGACCGGCGCGCCGGCAAAGCGGAACGTCTCCTCGTTGCCGGCCACCCCATAGGCTTCCTCGCCGGCGCGAAAGGCGCGATCGGCCGCGGTGATGCCGCGCGCCAGATCCAGCGCCAGCCCGAGCGCGGCTTCCGCCACCGGCGCGGCGAAGGCGGAGGCCGGCGTCAGCACGGGAATGCCGCGCTCGTTGCAGGCCTGATAGTCGATGTTGGGCAGGAAATTCGTCTCGACATTGACGATGGCGCGAAGGCGCGGCGCGCGGTCCAGCCGCTCGCGCGGCATGGCCGTCTGGCCGAAGATCAGAACCGTGTCGGGCAGAAGCGCATCGACCTCGGCGTCGGGCATCGGCCTGTCCTCCGACAGGACGACCTCGCCCAAAGCCTCCAGGCGGGCGCGCACGTCCGGCGTCATGATGAGGTCCAGCGTGCGCGGCAGCGGATCGACGAGAATGATGTTGCGGCTCAAAACGGCGGTCTCCCTGAGTGGCGCGCATCTTCGCCGCTTCGCTGCGCGATCTCTACGCTATGTCCGGCGTGATGCAGGCGAGGCGAAGCCTTGCACACAGGTTTCTGCGCGCCCGCCCGCCCCTACGCTATCCGCTGCACGAAATGCCCCGGCGCGACTTCGTCATAGATGCGCGACGGCGCGACATAATCGAGCGGTCTGAGAGGGCTCTTCAACTCCTCGGACAGTTTGGGCGGCAGCGACCCGCGACGGGTCGGATCGGGCAGCGGCACCGCTTCGATCAGGCGTTTCGTATAGGGATGACCCGGCGCGCCAAACACCGAGGCGCGCGGGCCGATCTCCACGATCTCGCCGAGATACATCACCGCGACGCGATGGCTGATGCGCTCCACCACGGCCATGTCGTGCGAGATGAAGAGATAGGCGAGGCCCATCGCCTCCTGAAGGTCGAGCATCAGATTGGCGACCTGCGCCTTCACGGACACGTCCAGCGCCGAGACCGCCTCGTCCGCGACGATGAGCTTGGGCGACAGAGCCAAGGCGCGGGCGATCGAGATGCGCTGGCGCTGGCCGCCGGAGAATTCGTGCGGATAGCGCGAGGCGACCGAGGGCGACAGGCCGACCTTATCGAGAAGCTCGGCCGCGCGCTCGCGCGCCGCCGCCCTGTTCATCAGCCCGTGCGAGAGAATGGGCTCGGCAATCGCCGCGCCGATCGTGATGCGCGGGTTGAGCGAGGCGAACGGGTCCTGAAAGATCATTTGCGCGGTGCGGCGCATCTGCCGCAGGCCCGCGCGCCCGGCCGAAAGAACGTCCTTGCCGTCGATGCGCACCGCGCCCTCGCTCGGCTTCACGAGCCCGAGGATGGTGCGTCCCGTGGTGGACTTGCCGCAGCCGGACTCGCCGACCAGCGCCAGCGTTTCGCCGGGCCGAATGGCGAAGGACACGTTCTCGACCGCATGGATGCGCCCGTTCGGCAGGTCGAAGCGGGTCGAGAGACCGGCGACATCCAGAACCGGAGCCTGTGCGCTATCGGGCACGCTCGCCGGCGCGCCATCGTCGGCAAGGCCGGTCGCGGCATCGACCCTCGGGAAGCGCCGGGGCGCGGGCGAAGCGCCCATCGTGCCGAGGCGCGGGATCGCGGCCAGAAGCGCCTTCGTATAGGGATCGCGCGGGGCGGCGAAGATCGCCTCGGTGCGCCCGGTTTCCACCATGTCGCCGCGCAGCATCACGACGGTGCGGTCCGCCACTTCGGCCACCACGCCCATATCGTGCGTGATGAAGAGAACGGCCATGGTCTCCTCGCGCTGCAATTCGCGAATAATGTGCAGGATTTCGGCCTGGATGGTGACGTCGAGCGCGGTGGTCGGCTCGTCCGCGATCAAGAGCTTGGGCCGGCAGGCGAGCGCCATGGCGATCATCACGCGCTGGCGCATCCCGCCTGAGAAGCGATGCGGATATTCGTTGAGGCGCGAGCGCGCGGCGGGAATGCGCACGCGCTCCATCATGCGCAGCGCCTCGGCCTCGGCCTGCGCCCACGAAAGGTCGCGGTGCAGGACCAGCGCTTCGGCCAGTTGGTTGCCGACCGTGAAGACCGGGTTCAGCGAGGTCATCGGTTCCTGAAAGATCATGCCGATGCGCCCGCCGCGCACCGCGCGCATCTCCTTTTCGGGCAGCGTCAGAAGATCGCGCCCTTCAAGGCGCACATGGCCGCTCACCCGCGAGGTGGCGGGCGGCAGAAGGCGCATGGCCGATAGCGCGGTGACGCTCTTGCCGGAGCCGGATTCGCCGACGATGGCAACGGTTTCACCGGCATCGACCGTGAAGGAAATGTCGCGGATCACCGCGCGCCATTCCCCTCCGGCGCGAAAGGCGGTGGTCAGCTTTTCGACGGACAGGACGGGGCTCGCCTCGCTCATCGGATCAAGCCTCCTTGGCCAGGCGCGGATCGACGAGATCGCGCAAGCCATCGCCCACGAGTTGCAGCGACAGAACGGCGAAGACGATGGCAAGGCCGGGAAACAGCATGAGCCAGGGCGCCTTGTTCATATATTCGCGGCCCGAGGCCAGCATGGTGCCCCAGGTCGGCATGTCGGAGGACGCGCCGACGCCGAGGAACGAGAGACTGGCTTCCGCCAGCATCGCGGCGGCGAAGATGAAGGTCGCCTGCACCAGAATGGGCGAGGCGAGGTTCAGAAGGACATGCCGCAAGAGGATCTGCCAGGTCGGCAGGCCGAGCGCCACGGCGGCCTCGATATAGGGCAGCTCGCGCAGGACCAGCGTCGAGCCTCGGACGATGCGGGCCAGACGCGGCGCATAGGTGATCCCCAGCGCCAGCACGACATTGACCAGCGAAGGCCCGAGCGCGGCCACCAGCGCGATGGCGAGGAGAATGTCGGGAAAGGACATCATCGCATCCAGAAGGCGCGAGATCGGCGCGTCGAGCGGGCGGAAATAGCCCGCGATCAGGCCAAGAAACACGCCGAGAACCGTGGCGATCGCCACGACCCCCAGCGACACGCCGAGCGAGACGCGGCCAGCATAGATGGCGCGGGAGAAGATGTCGCGGCCGAACTCGTCCGTGCCGAAGAGATGCGATGAAGACGGCGGCTGGAGCCGGCTGACGATGGAAAGCTTGTTGGGCGCATAGGGCGCGACGAGAGGCGCGAAGGCGGCGAGCACCACCACCAGCGTCAGGATCACGACGCCGATGAGAATGGCGCGGTTGCCCACGAAGCGGCGCAGGCCCTTGGCGAAGGGGGACGAGAAGGCGAGAAGCGTCACGTGCGCACCCTCGGATCGACCGCGAGATAGAGCATGTCCACCGCGAAATTGATGAGAACGTAGATCGCCGCGACGACGAGCAGCGCGCCCTGGATCACCGGATAATCGCGCCGCAGCACCGCCTGCACCACGAGATTGCCGACGCCCGGCAGGCCGAACACGGTTTCCGTCACCACCGCGCCGGCGACCAGCAGCGCGATCGACAGGCCGATCACGGTGATGATCGGGATCAGCGCGTTCTTCAGCGCGTGTTTGAGCACGACGCGCCCCGGCCCCGCCCCTTTGGCGCGCGCGGTGCGCACGTAATCTTCGCCCAGGACATCGAGCATGGCGGCGCGGGTGAAGCGGGTGATCAGAGCGGAATTGACGACGCCGAGCGCCACCGCCGGCAGGACGAGATGGTGCAGACGCTCCAGGAAGGGCGTGCCCGGCCCGCCATAGCCGGAGGCCGGAAACCAGCCGAGCGACACGGCGAAGGTCTGGATCAGGATCAGGCCGAGCCAGAAGCTCGGCACGCTCGCCGCGATCATCGCGACGCCGACGACGATCTGGTCGAAGGCCGTTCCGCGTTTGACCGCCGAGAGAATGCCGACCGGCAGAGCGATGGCGACCGCGATCAGGATCGAGAAGAGCGTGAGGAAGAACGTTGGCTCGGCGCGCGCGGCGAGCGCGGTCGTCACCGGCTGGCCGAGAAAGATCGACTGGCCGAGATCGCCGCGCGCCACGTCGAAGACGAAACGTCCATATTGTTCGAGGAGGGGCGCGTTGAGCCCCAGCCTCTCGCGCAGGGCGGCGATGTCCTCGGGCGTCGCGTCCGAACCCAGCATCACGGCGGCAGGGTCGCCGGGCGTCACCCGGACGATCACGAAGACGACGGTGACGACCAGCGCCAGCACCACCACCATGCCGCCCGCCCGCTTCAGAAGGGCTGAGAGCACTCGGGACATCGCGTTTCTCCTATCCTCTGTGAAAGGTCAGCTCTTGGGCGTGACGTTCCAGAAGCGGGGCCAATAGGCCGCCTGATAGCCCGACACGCCGTTGGCCAAGCCGCCCAGCGCATTGAAATTGCCGACCTTCACCAGCGGGGCGTCGTCATAGATCGTGGTCTGGATCGTCTTCCAGGCGGCCAGTCGATCGTCGTTCGACACCGCGTTCAGGAAGGTGCCGACGGCTTTCGTCTTGGCGTCGGACGTGTACCAGCCGGGATAGGTGTCGGTGATCGTGTTCAGCGTCGTCGGGTCGCCCGGGAAGTTGGAATGGGTGATGAAGATGTCCCACTGGCCCTTGTCGGCGCGCCGGGTGGTCAGCGTTGCCCAGTCCACGACCTGCAGATCGACCTTGAAGCCCGCCGCCTCCAGATAGGCTTTCGCGACCTCGCCGGTCTTGTAGTGGAACTCGTATTGGCGGCTGGTCAGGATGCGGATCGGCTTGCCGTCGTAGCCGGCCTCCTTCATGAGCTTGGCGGCCGCTTCCGGGTCGCCCTCGCCATAGCGTGTCACGCCGTCTTCCGTGTGCCAGAAGAAGCCCTCGGGATAGAACGCGCCATCCACGGAGAAGAAGCGCTCGTCCGAAAAAGCGGCGAGCATCATGTCGCTCGGGTTCAGCGCGGTCTGCACGGCCTGGCGCAGCGGCTTGGAGGTGAGCGGCCCTTCCGCCATGTTCATGTTCAGCGAGGTCCAGCCGGCATTCTCGAAGATCACCGGCTTGACGTTGGACGCGCTCTCGACGCGCTCATAGGCGCTGACCGGCAGGGCGTCGGCATAATCGTACTGGCCCGACAGAAGCCCCTCGACGCGGGTATTGGCATCAGGCACCGGCACGAAGCGCACTTCGCCGGCAATGGCCTCGCGGCGGCCGGCATAGTTGGACGGCTCGCCCTCGGGCGACTTGTAGCCGTCGAAACGCACGAGCTGGGTATACTGGTCTGGCCGGCGCTCCTGCAACTTGTAGGGGCCGGTGCCGATGAACTCCTTCAGCTCGCCGCCGAGCTTTTCGGAGGGGAAGATCGGTGCCCAGCCCTGGCTCAGCGTCGCCAGAAGCGGCGAATAGCGCGACTTCAGCTTGATCACCACGGTCTGATCGCCGTCGGCCGCGACGGATTCGATCACCTGCGCGACCTGCCGGCCCTTGGAGTTGATCTCCATCCAGCGTTTGAGCGAGGCGACCACATCGGCGGAATCGAAGGCCGATCCGTCATGGAAGGTCACACCCTGCCGCAGCGGGATGCGATAGGTCAGGCCGTCCTGCGAGATCTCGGGCATGGCAGCGGCCAGAAGCGGGCTTGGCTGCCACTTGTCGTCATAGGTATAGAGCGTCTCGAACATATGCTGGGTGATGGTCAGCACGATGTCGGTCGGCGTCTGCATGGCGTCGAGCGTCGGCGGCTCGCCGATGGTCGCGACGGTCAAGACGCCCTTGCCGGACTGCGCAAGGGCGACACCGCTCGTTCCCGCCATGAGGGCGGCGAGGCCGGCGGCAAGAAGCACTTTCGTCATGGCTGGGCTCCTGTCGTGCTGGGTTCGGGGGTCAATGGGCGCGCTCAGGCGTCGAGGCCGAGCGGATCGGGCACGCGCGGCCAGAGGCCGTGGCTCGCCTTGCGATAGGGCGTGGTGGCGGGATCGGTCGGATAGCTGGTCGGGGCCGCGACATAGAGGATCTCGGAAGCCACCGGTACGAAGCCCGCATGGAAATGATTGGTGGACTTCACGAGAAGGATGTCCTTCCCCGCGAAATCGACGCCCATATTGGAGAAGATCGTGGGTTCGTAGGTCTGTGTCCGGCTGGTGATCAGCACGATGTCGATCTCGGTCCCGACGATCCGGATCACCGCCGCGCGGCCGAGCGTGACGCGGCTATTGCGGAAGCTCTGCCAGCCCGAGGTTTCGACGCGAAGGACGCGCACCCGCGCATCCAGCGGCTCGCCGCCATGGTGGGAGGACTTGCCGCCGAAGCGCAGCTCGATCTCGGCCCCCTCCCCCGCCGCATGGCAGAAGGATACGGCCACCGGGTCCCAGATCGTGGCGAGCGCCACCCGGTCGATCCCGCGCTCCAGAATGCGGCGCAGGATGGAGGTGGAATCGCCCGCGACGCCGCCGCCCGGATTGTCCCAGACATCGGCGATGACGACGGGCTTGTCGGGGCGCGCGGCGCGGATGGCGAGCGCGCGGTCGAGACCGGCTTCCGTGTCCAGCATCGGCATCGCGGCGTCACGGCGCAGCGCGTAGAGTTCGTGTCCGAGCTTTTCGGCCAGCCGGTCGCCCGCCTCGCGCCTGTCATCGGTCACCACCACGATGCGCGTGCCCATATCCGGCACATCGCCGGCCATGAAGCCGTGGATAACCGAGACGGACAGAACCCCGTCCACGCCTTCCAGCGTCTTCAGGCGATCGACGAAGGAGCGCATCGGCTCGCGGCTGGTCGGATAGATCGTGATCATCCGGCAGTCGAAGGTCGAGATGACGGGCTTGATCTCGCCGCGGATCGTGCGCAGCGCGAGGTCCACGACATGCTCGCCGCGCTCCTCGAAATCCGTATGCGGGAATTCGAGGAAGGCCGCCATGAGGTCGAGTTGCGCAACCCGCAACGCGGTGAGATGCGAATGCGGGTCGAACTCGGCGGCGACCACCACATCCTCGCCGACCAGCGCGCGCACGCGGGACAGGAAATCGCCTTCGGGGTCGTCATAGCCCTGCGCCACCATCGCGCCATGCAGGCCGAGCACCACGCCGTCCACCGGCAGCGCGGCTTGCAGCTCGGCCAGGATCGTATCGCGCAGCGTCTCGTAGGTCTGGCGCTGGATCAGGCCGGCGGGCTCGGCCCAGCAGGACGTGCCCTCGATCACGGTGAAGCCTTCCGCCCGGCCGCGCCGCCGAAGGATCGGCACCGGCGAGGAGCAGAGCGTCGGGGTGTCGGGATGCTCGCCCGGCCCGGCGTAGAAGGCGGCCTTGAAGGAATCCAGATCGGTCGGCACCGGCGAAAACGTGTTGGTTTCCGTGGCGAGCGAGGCGGTGAAGATGCGCATGATCTATCGACTCTCGGCGAAATGGGGGGCGAGCGCGCGGGCCGCGCCCTTGAGACTGTCCAGATAGGCGGCATGGTTGCGGCGCGCGTCCTCGCGCGGGGCGACGATGCAGAGCGTGGCTGTGGCCTTGCCGTCCGGCTGGCGAACCGGCACGGCGAAGCAATGGGTGTAGCTGTCGAGCGCGCTGTCGAAGGTGAAATGGCCTGCCGCGCGCGCGCCCTCGACCTCGGCCAGGAAGCGCTCGGCGTCGATCGGGACGCCGTTCGGCAGGGTGAAATCGCCCTCGGCCAGAAAGGCCAGAATCTCGTCGCGCGAGAGATGGTCCACCAGAAGGCGGCCCGAAGCCGTCCAGGTCAGCGGCACGCGCTCGCCGATATCGGTGGAGATGCGGAACGGGCGCGAGCCCTCGCGCTGCGCGCCGACATAATAGCGATTGCCGTCCAGACGGCAAAACTGCGCGGTTTCGCCCGTCCCGTCCACGATGCGCTTGAGCGCGGCCTGAACCGCGACCTGACGGCCCGACACGGCGGAATAGGCCGAGCCCAGAAGGTAGAGCTTTTCGCCGAGGAAGAGCCGGCCATCCTCGGCGTTTTCGAGAAAGCCGCGCTTGAGAAGCAGCGCGGTCAGCTCGTAGACGGAGGAGCGCGGCGCGCCGAGAAGGATCGCGATCTCGCCCGCCCGCAAGGGCCGGCGGGCGCTAGCGAGCGCGTCGAGAATATCGAGCGCGCGGTCCAGCCCGCGCGAGCGCGCTCCGGTCTTGGCCTCGTCCTCCGCGAGCTTGTCCACCGGCCTCTACTTCTTCTTGTAGGCGATGCAGTCGATCTCGACCTTGCAATCCACCATCATGGAGGACTGGACGCAGGCGCGGGCCGGCGGATGATCCTTGAAATACTGGGCGTAGACGCCGTTGAAGCTCCAGAAGTCGCGGGGATCGTCCAGCCAGACGCCGACGCGCACGACATCCTCCAGCCCGTACCCGGCCTCGGTCAGGATGGCGATCACGTTCGCCATGGTCTTGTGGGTCTGATCCACGATGCCGCCCGGCACGATCTCGCCGTTCTCCATGGCGACCTGGCCGGAGACGTAAAGCCAGCCATCGGCTTCCACTGCCCGCGCGAAGGGCAGCGGCTGTCCGCCCGCGCCCTTGCCGCCGCCGCCATAGCGAGTGAGGCTCATCAGTTCTGTCCCCTTATTTGTCCGTTATATCGGACACTAGTCTGAAATTTCGGATTGACCCATAGGGTGACATGGGGCACGACTTGTCAATCGGCTTTCCCCGGGAGACTTTCACATGACCGTGTCGCCGCTCGACGCCCTCGAAACGCCTGCCGTCGTCGTGGATCTCGCGATTGCGCGGGCTAATATCGCCCGCTTCCAGGCCCATGCCGATGCAGCCGGCCTCGCGGCGCGCCCACACATCAAGACGCACAAGCTGCCGCAGTTCGCCCGCCTTCAGATCGAACAAGGCGCGGTCGGCATCACCTGCCAGAAGGTGAGCGAGGCGGAGGCGATGGTCGCGGGCGATCCGACCATTCGCGATGTGCTGATCACCTACAACATCGTCGGCGCGGCCAAGGTCGCCCGCCTGCGCGCACTGGCCGGGCGCGTGCGCGTCGCCGTGGTGGCCGACAGCGAGTCGGTGGTGTCCGGTCTCTCGGCCGGCTTCGCGGATGCGGCCGAGCCGCTTGATGTGCTGGTGGAATGCGACACGGGCGGTCAGCGCTGCGGCGTCGCCTCGCCGGAAGCCGCGCGCGATCTGGCCCGGCGGATCGCCGCCTCTCCGGGCCTCGTGTTCGAGGGGCTGATGACCTACCCCGCCGCCGGCAAGGCGGGCGAAGCGGCCGAGTTCCTGCGCGCCGCGAAAGCGCTGATCGAGGCCGAAGGCATGACGGTGGCGCGCGTCACCTCCGGCGGCTCGCCCGACATCTGGCAGGCGCGCACCGATGGCGTTCTCACCGAGTACCGGCCGGGAACCTATGTCTACAACGACCGCTCGCTGGTGGCGCGCGGCGTCGCGACCCTGGACGATTGCGCGCTGACGGTGCTCGCGACCGTGGTGTCGGTGCCGACCCCCAACCGGGCGATCATCGATGCGGGCTCCAAGGTTCTGACATCCGATCTTCTCGGCCTGACCGGGCACGGCGCGGTGCTCGGCCGGCCCGATCTGGCGATCGACCAATTGTCGGAGGAGCATGGCCGCGTGGTCTCGGACGGGCCGATCGGGCTCGCGGTCGGCGATCGCCTGCGGATCGTCCCCAACCATGTCTGCGTCGTCACCAACATGGTGGATGCGGTTCATGTCAAACTGGAGGATGGCCGGATCGAAAGCTGGCCGGTCGCCGCACGCGGCAAGGTCGTCTGACGGGACAGGCGGCCAGCGCCCATTTGCCCGGCAGGCGGGATTTCGATAGCGCTGCATCGAGGGCGGCATCAGGCGGCCGGCGATGCGGAAAGGCAGACCCATGAGAACGATCCGGGCAAGGGTTCACGCTGCCGGGCTGGCTTTCGTGGCGCTCCTTTTCCTCGGCCATGCCGCGAGAGCCGAACCCTGCCAGCGGGACAGTTTCGAGGGGCGGGACGCCATCGTCTGCACCATCGACCCCGCGACATCAGACCTGCGCCTGTTCTGGCGGGACGCGTCGGGCGCGCCCTATGGTCGCTTCGACGCTTTGGCGCGCGCGCTGGACGCGAATGGCCAAAAGCTCGCCTTCGCCATCAATGCCGGCATGTACGACACCGACTATGCGCCGGTCGGCCTCCATATCGAGGAGGGCGCGGAACTGCATCCCGCCGACACGGTCACGATGGATCGCCCGCCGGGCGAAGTCCCGAATTTCTACAAACAGCCCAATGGCGTCTTTTATCTCAGCAAGGCTGGGGCGGGCATTCTGCCGACGGCGGAGTTTCTGAAAGCACGGCCGAAGGCGCGTTTCGCCACCCAGTCCGGCCCGATGCTGGTGATCGACGGTCGGTTGCACCCGGCCTTCATCCCGAACTCGGATTCGCGGACGCGGCGCAGCGGGGTCGGCGTCTGCGAGAAGGGGCAGGTTCGCTTCGCGATCAGCGAGACGGACGTCAATTTCGACGAATTCGCGCGCCTGTTCCGCGACCACCTCGCCTGCCACAACGCCTTGTTTCTCGATGGCGGTCGCGGCTCGGGTCTTTATGCGCGGGCCCTCGGGCGGAACGACGTTTCGGGGCATGGCGGATACGGCCCCATTCTCGGGCTGGTCGAGTAAGAGGGCTTCCCCCCGAAGCCCGTCCCTTCCTATCCAAGATTTAATGCGAGGGCGCGGCTCCCGCCGGATGTCCCGTCACCTTCCTCTGTTTAGGAGGAGCCATCGCGAGTCTGCGCGTGGGGTTGGGGCGGTGCGGCCATGGGCGCAGGCGGAAAGTTCGTTGTTGTCGCAGGTCTGATCGCGGCCGGCGCGGGGGCCTATGCCGAGCGCGCGGTCTGGCTGCCGCAAGCGCTGGCGCTCCTGCCGGCGCAGTTCGGCGGCCATGGGCAAGGTCCGAACGCAGAGGTCTTGCGCGACCGCTCCGTGCCGGTGGTCGCCGCGCCCGTCACGCGGGCCGACGTACCGGTCTACGTCACCGGCGTCGGAACGGCCAAGCCGCTGAACTCCGTGACCGTGCGCGCGCAGGTCTCCGGCAAGCTCACCGAGATCGACTTCCGCGAGGGCCAGGACCTGAAGAAGGGCGACCCGATCGCCCGGCTGGACGACGCGCTCTACAAGGCCCAGCGCGATCAGGCGCTCGCCAAGAAGGCGCAGGATCAGGCCGTTCTGGTCAATGCCGAGCTGGAATTGCAGCGCGACGAGAGGCTGGTGCATTCGGGCGCGATGACCGACCAGCTCCTGGGCAACCAGCGCGCGCTGGTGGAGCAGAACCGCGCGCAGGTCGCCGCCGACGCGGCGGCGGTGGAGGCGGCGGAAGCGCAACTCTCCTACACCGTGATCACCGCGCCGATCGACGGGCGCACCGGCCTTCGCGCGGTCGATGTCGGCAATATCGTCTCTAGCGGCGATGCGAGCGGCATCGTCACGCTGTCGCAGATCCGGCCGATCGCCGTCGTCTTCTCCGTGCCGCAGCAGGACCTCGCCCGCGTCAACGCCGCGCGCAACGCCGCCCCGCTCGGCGTCGAGGCCCTGTCGGGCGAAGGCCAGGTGGTGGCCGAAGGCGAACTCACCGTGGTGGACAATCAGGTGGACCCGACGACCGGCACGGTGCGCCTCAAGGCCGAATTTCCCAACGACACGCTGGCGCTCTGGCCGGGAGCCTTCGTGGATACGAGGCTGCTGGTGGAAACCCAGCGAAACGTTCTGACCGTGCCGAGCGCCGCCGTGCAGCACGGGCCGGCGGGGGCCTATGCCTATGTCGTGTCGGACGGCGCAAAGGTTCATCTGCGCCCCCTCACAATCGGGTTTCAGGACGACAAGCGCGCTGTCGTCGCTGGGGGAGTGGAGGAGGGCGAAAGCGTCGTCACCTCCGGCTTCTCGCGCCTTCAGGACGGGGCGAGCGTGAAAGTCTCCTCGCCCGAAGAGGCCGACCCCGCCAAGCTCGCCGTGCCAATGACCGAGGGTGGTTCGAAGGGCGGCAAGCACCACAAGAGCAAGCATGGCGCGAAGCCGGCAGCTGCGCCGGCTCGTCCAGGCGGATCCGAACCTGCCGCGCCCCAGACTTCCGAGCGAAGCGCGCCGGCAACGGATGGCGGCGAGGAGGCAAAGCCGGCCGATACCACCCCCGCAGGCCCGGGGACGGTGGAGAACCAGCCCGCCGAAAACCGGCGCGCTGCCGCTGAGGGCCGGGAACAGACCCCTTCGACCCAGAGCGATCCAAGCATTGTGTCTGCCGTCGAAGCGCCGGACGCAGACCATGCATCGCAGGGACGAGCACCGGCCGCGACGTCCGGCGCGAGCCCGACCCGCTCGGCCGACCTGAAGGAGTCCGCCCCCGGTTCTCAGGCCGCGAACGCGCCATGAGCCTGTCCACGCCCTTCATCCAACGGCCGATCGCCACCACGCTTCTCGCCATCGCCGTCCTGATCGCGGGCTGTCTCGGCTTCGCCTCGCTGCCCGTCGCGCCCCTGCCCCAAGTCGAGTTTCCGACGATCCGCGTGACGACGCAGTTGCCCGGCGCGGACCCCGATACGATGGCGGCGCTCGTCACCGCGCCGCTGGAGCGCCCGCTCGGGCAGATTCCAGCGCTCGCCGCCATGACCTCCTCCAGCGCCTTCGGCATCAGCCAGATCACGCTTCAGTTTCAGCTCGGCCGCGACATCGACGGCGCGGCGCAGGATGTGCAGGCCGCGATCAACACGGCGGCCGGCGGGTTGCCGCGCACGCTGCCCTACCCGCCGACCTATGCGAAGGTGAACCCGGCGGCGACGCCGATCATGACGCTGGCGCTCCATTCCGACACCTACCCCTTGCGCGATCTCAGCGACTTCGCCGACACGGTGATGGGCCAGCGCCTCGCCGAGGTCTCGGGCGTCGGCGACGTGCGGATTCAGGGCGGGGTGAAACCGGCAATCCGGGTCGAGGCCGATCTCTCGCGCCTCGCTTCCTATGGGCTGGCGCTCGAAGACCTGCGCACGGCGATTTCCAACGCCAATGTCTCGGGCGCGAAGGGCGTGGTGGACGGGGCCAGCCAGTCCTTTTCGCTTTCGGCCAACGACCAGATCCACGACGCGGCGACCTATCGCGCCATCACGGTGGCGACACGCAACGGCGCGCCGGTGCATCTCAGCGATGTGGCCGACGTGGTGGAAGGGTTGGAGAACAGCCGCGTCGGGGCCTTCTACCAAGGCCGCCCGGCCGTGGTGGTGGACATCATGCGCCAGCCCGGCGCGAACGTCATCGAAACCGTCGCCGAGATCGAGCGCACGCTGCCACGCCTTCGCGCCGCGCTCCCCGCCGGGGCCTCGCTCGATGTGGTGAGCGACCGCACGGATACGATCCGTGCCTCGATCCGGGATGTGCAATGGACGCTGGCGCTCAGCGTCGCGCTGGTCGTGCTCGTCGTGTTCCTGTTCCTGCGCACGGTCTCGGCCACGCTGATCGCGGGCGTCGCGCTGCCCTTGTCGCTGATCGCGAGCTTTGCCGTCATGTGGGCCTGCGGCTTCAGCCTCGACAATCTGTCGCTGATGGCGCTCACCATCGGCACAGGCTTCGTGGTGGACGACGCCATCGTCATGATCGAGAACATCGCCCGGCATATCGAAGAGGGCGAGAAGCCCATGGCGGCGGCGCTCAAAGGCGCGGGCGAGATCGGCTTCACCATCGTCTCGCTCACCGCCTCGCTGATCGCCGTCTTCATTCCGCTTCTTTTCATGAGCGGGCTGGTCGGGCGCATGTTCCGCGAATTCGCGCTGACGCTCACCATTGCCGTCGTGGTCTCGGCCCTCGTCTCGCTGACGCTGACGCCCATGATGTGCGCGCGCATTCTGCGAGCGCCCCAACATACGTCCAGCGGCCTCACCGGGTTTCTCGACCGCGCCATGGATGGGCTGAACGAAGCCTATCGACGCTCGGTGACGATCGCTGTCCGCCATCCCGCGCTGATGCTCCTTCTGACCGGGGCGACGCTGGCGCTCACGGTGGCGCTTTATGTGACCATCCCCAAGGGCTTCCTGCCCGATCAGGACACGGGCCTCGTCAGCGCCGTGGTGGAGGCCGAGCCGACCACCTCCTTCGAGGCGATGCGAACCATCGAGGCGGATGTCGGCGCGCGGCTGCGGGCGGACCCGGCGGTGCAAAGCGTCACCGACTCGATCGGCACAAGCGCCGCCAATCTCACGATGAACCGGGCCGTTTATTCCCTCGTGCTCAAGCCCCGCGACGACCGGAGCGGCGGCGCGCAGGCCGTGATCGCGCGCCTGCGCCAAAGCCTGACGGACCTGCCCAGCATCCGCGCCACGTTCCAGAGCCAGCGCGACATCGCGATTTCGACGCGCGCCAGCCGAGGCGCCTATCAATACACGCTGACGGGCGCGGATGCGGGCGAGGTGTCGGGCTGGGCGGAGAAACTGTCGCGACGCCTCGCCGACGACCCGGCGCTGATCGATGTCGCCTCCGACACGGAGCTGGGCGGCGGGCGACTTGCCATCGACGTGGACCGTGAAGCCGCCGCACGGCTCGGCGTCACCATGCAGGAGATCAGCGACACGCTCTACGACGCGTTCGGCCAGCGCCAGATCAGTACGATCTACGGGCAGGCCAACCAGTACCGCGTCATTCTGGAAGCCGCGCCGCGCTATCAGAGCGACCCCGCCGCACTGGCCCAGGTCTATCTGCCGGGCACGGGCGGCGCCATGGTGCCGCTGGGAGCCATCGCCCATGTCGCCTTCGCCTCCGGCCCGCTGGTGGTCAGCCGCGACGAGCAGTTCCCTTCCGCCACGATCAGCTTCGACCTCGCCCCCGGCGCATCGCTCGGCACGGCGCTGGAGGCCGTGGCGGCGGCCGAGCGCGCCATCGGCCTGCCCGATACGATCGGCCGGCGCACCAGCGGCGACACGGAGGAATTCGCGCGCTCGGCGGCCAACGAGCCCTGGCTGATCCTCGCCGCCATCGTCACGATCTATATCGTGCTCGGGCTTCTCTACGAGAGCGCCGTGCATCCGATCACGATCCTTTCCACCTTGCCATCCGCCGGCGTCGGCGCGCTTCTGGCGCTGATGCTGACGGGACAAGACCTCTCATTGATCGCGCTGATCGGCATCGTGCTTCTCATGGGCATCGTGAAGAAGAACGCGATCATGATGATCGACTTCGCCCTAGAGGCCGAACGCGGCGAAGGGCTCGCCCCGCGCGAGGCGATCCTGAAGGCCGCGACCATGCGCTTCCGCCCGATCATGATGACGACGCTGGCCGCCCTTTTCGGCGCGGTGCCGCTGGCTTTGGCGCAAGGCGCGGGCTCGGAGCTGCGCGTGCCGCTCGGCATTTCCATCATCGGCGGCCTCGTCCTCAGCCAGCTTCTGACGCTCTACACGACCCCGGTCATCTATCTCGCGCTGGACGGGCTGAAGCGCCGCTTCGCCCCGCGCGGCGCGGCGGTCGAGGGCGAGCCGGCGTGAGACTGTCCGACCCGTTCATCGATCGGCCGATCGGCACGACGCTTCTGGCGCTCGGCCTGATCCTGGTCGGGCTCGTCGCCTACCACGTCCTGCCCGTGGCGAGCCTGCCGGCGGTGGACCTGCCGACCATCCGCGTCAGCGCCAGCAGGCCCGGGGCGGACCCCGAAAGCATGGCGGAAAGCGTCGCGGCCCCGCTGGAGCGGCATCTGGGCGCCATCGCGGGCGTCACCGAGATGACCTCCACCAGCGCGCTCGGCGCCACCGGCATCACGCTTCAGTTCGATCTGTCGCGCAGCGTCGACGGCGCGGCGCGGGACGTGCAGGCCGCGATCAACGCCGCCATCGCGGACCTGCCGAGCGACATGCCGGGCCTGCCCTCGATCCGCAAGGCCAACCCGGCCGCCGCGCCGATCCTGACCCTCGCGCTCACCTCCGACACGATGAAGGCGAGCGATGTGTTCGATGTCGCCGACAGCATTCTCGTGCAGCGCATCGCGCAGGTGGACGGCGTCGGCGATGTCTCGGTCAGCGGCGCGGACCAGCCGGCGGTGCGCGTGCGCGTCGACCCCCAGCGCCTCGCAGCTCTGGGCCTGTCGGCCAACGATGTGCGCAACGCCATCGTCAACGCCAACACGCTGGGCCCGATCGGCTCGATCGACGGACCGGGCTCGGGCTATGCTCTGACCATCAACGCGCAGCTCACGACGCCCGAGGATTATGGTGCGATCCTCTTGCGCGCCGCCGACGGCACGGCGCTGCGCCTGTCGGACATTGCCACGGTCGAGCCCGGCGTGCGCAATCGCCGCTCGGAAGCCTGGTTCAACGGCAAGCCCGCCGTGATCCTCAACCTGACCAAGGCGGCGGACGCCAATGTGGTGCAGACGGTGGACGCGGTGAAGGCGCTGATCCCTGAGTTGCACGATCTCCTGCCCGCCGGCATCGACATCGCCGTGTTGCACGACCGCACGCTCACCATCCATGCCAGCGTCGAGGATATGGAGCGCACGCTGCTCGTCACCGTCGCTCTGGTCATGCTCGTGGTCTTCGCCTTTCTGCGCTCGCTCGTGCCGACGCTGGCGGCGGGCGTCACCGTGCCGCTCGCCTTTTCCGGGGCCTTCGCGGCCATGTTCCTGTCGGGTCTGGCGCTCGACAATCTCTCGCTGATGGCGCTGGCGGTGGCGAGCGGCTTCGTGGTGGACGATGCCATCGTCATGATCGAGAACATCCATGCCCGGCTGGAACAAGGGCTCTCGCCCATGCAGGCGGCGCGCAAGGGCGCGCGGCAGATCGGCTTCACCGTGATCGCCATCAGCGTCTCGCTCATGGCGGCCTTCATCCCGCTCTTCTTCATGGGCGGCGTCACCGGGCGCTTTCTCGTCACCTTCTCGCTGACGCTCGCCTTCACCATCGCCGTCTCCACGCTCGTCTCGCTGACGCTGACGCCGATGATCTGCGCCCACCATATGCGCCGCGCGCCGGAGGGCCATCGGCCGGGACCTCTGTCGCGTCTGGTGGAACGGGGGCTGGAGCGCATGGGGGGCTTCTATGCGCGCACGCTCAAAAGCGTTCTGCATCACCGCTTTCTGGCGGTCGTCAGCACGCTCGGTTGCATCGGGCTTACCGTGCTCCTGTATGCCCATGTGCCCAAGGGCTTCGTGCCGCGCGAGGACACGGGCTTTCTGGTCGCCAGCACGCAAGGGGCGAGCGACATTTCCTTTCCCGCCATGGCGGCGCTGGAGCGCCGGGCCGTGTCCGTGGTGGATGCCGACCCGGCGGTGGAGAATGTCGGGGCCTCGGTCGGCGGCGGCACGTTCGGCACGGCCAATCGCGGCTCCATGCAGATTTCGTTGAAGCCCGCCGGGGAGCGCGACCCGACGGAGATCGTCGTCAACCGGCTGCGTCAGGCGCTGGGTGCCATTCCGGGGCTGGAGAACTCGGTCTATGCGCCGAGCGATATCCGCATCGGCGCGCGCAGTTCGGACTCGGAATATCAGTTCACGCTGTTCGACGCCGACTTCGCGGAGCTAACCGCCTGGGCCCCGCGCATTCAGGAGCGCTTGCGCGCCGAGCCACTCCTCGCCGATGTCAGCAGCGACCGCCAGCCGAACGGCTTGCAGGCGAGCGTCGAGGTGGACCGGGCGCAAGCGGCCAATCTCGGCGTCGCCATGACGGCCGTGGATTCGGCCCTCAACAACGCCTTCGCGCAGCGCCAGATCACCACGATCTATGGCGACCGGAACCAGTATCGCGTCATTCTGGAAGCCGGCGCGGATTTCGCGACCGACCCGGAGGATGTCCTGAAGATCCAGGTGCCGGGCCTTCACGGCGCGCCCGTGCCGCTCTCGGCCTTCGCCCATATCAAGCGCGAGGAAGCGCCGATGGGGGTGAACCATCAGGGGCAGTTTCCCGCCGTCACGATCTCCTTCGATCTGGCTGACGGCGCGACGCTGGAGGCCGCCAACGCGGCGGTGCGCGCGGCCGTCGCCGGCATGAACCTGCCCGACACGCTTCATGCCGAATTTGCGGGCGATGCGGCCGTCTCGAACGCCGGCGCGAGCCAGCCGCTCCTGATCCTGGTGGCGCTTCTTTCGGTCTATGTCGTGCTCGGCATCCTCTACGAGAGCCTCGTCCATCCGCTGACGATCCTCTCCACCCTGCCCTCGGCCGGGCTCGGCGCGCTTCTGGCGCTCTGGATCACCGGCACGGAACTCACCCTCATCGCCTTTATCGGCATCATCCTCCTGATCGGCATCGTGAAGAAGAACGGCATCATGCTGGTGGATTTCGCGCTGGAGGCCGAGCGCAGGAGCGGCGTGTCGGCGCAGGAGGCCATTTTCGAAGCGTGCCTCCAGCGCTTTCGCCCGATCACCATGACGACGCTTGCCGCCTTCGCGGGCGCGATTCCGCTGATCGTCGCCAGCGGCCCCGGCGCGGACCTGCACCGCCCGCTCGGCATCGCCATCGCGGGTGGGCTTCTCGTCAGCCAGGCGCTGACGCTCTATACGACGCCGATCATCTATCTTCTGTTTGCCGGCTGGGCGGAGCGCTGGAAGCAGCCCGCGCCTCATCAGCCGGCCCGTTCCTGAGAGAAGCGCTCAGCGCCCCCGGCAGTTCGGCTCCAGCATGAACTCGACCGGAAAGAACGTGTCCGTTCGCCGGCCTACCGGATTGGTCAGGAGCACGAAGGTCCGTCGTCCGTCCGCCAGGCGCTCGGGCACCACGAACAGGAGATGGTCGCCCATCGCGGTGCGCGCGCCGGGCATCTTCTCAGCCAGGATCGCGAACGGGTTGAAATCCGCGATCGCGCCGGCATCCACCCGCATGGCCCAGAGCTTGCGGCCGTGAATGGTGAAGCCGAGCGGCTTGAACCCGCCCGTGCCGAGCCGCCCGGCCGCCTCGGCCAGAGCTTTCGCCGCCTTGGGCGCGAGGCAGCCCATATGGATGTGAAGCCGGTCCTGCGAGCGGGATCGATGGGAGTTGATTCCGAGCGCGAAGCCGGAGGGCGTCGGCTCGGCTTGAGCGGGATCCAGCAGCCAGTGCCGCTGCGCCCAAGCCGCTTCGAAGAAGTTCGGCGCGTCGCGGCCGAGAAGGCGCGGGTCTTCGATGCCTCTGATGGCGCTGAGCGCGACGAGGATCGTGCGCCGCCGGTCGATCGGCTCGCGCAGGATGGCGTAGCCTCCGAGATCGCCGGGCAGATGGCCGACATGGAGGCACGGAAAGGGCAGGCTCGTGAGGGCCGCATTCACGGCGCAGGCATCGGCCACCCAGCCGAGCGTCGAGCGCTGATAAGCATGGGCGAGCTTCACGCCGCCATAGAAGGCGGCGAGAGCCAGAACGAGCGCTATGGCGCGCTTGCGCATGAAGACGATCCGAGAAGCACGGGGCCGATCGGCATGGAACGGCGCGGGGGACAGGAAGCGGCTTGGCGGGGGG
>NZ_BBWM01000025.1:0-49383 GCF_001463805.1 Aureimonas sp. D3
AAGCGGCTTGGCGGGGGGCCGCCACGCCCGAGCGATAGGGGCGGATGGACCGGCCCGCAAGCCCCGCCAGCCTATGACAGGTCGTGCAGATCCTTGCCCAGATGCGGCTGGAGCGTCCAGTCCGAGAAGCGGACCTGAAGACCGCCGCGCTCCGGCGTGCAGGCCATCGGACCGACGCTGTAGCGCTCGGCTCGCGGAAACGGGCAAAGGCGCAGGAGCGGCCAGCGCTCGCCATCGGGCGAAATCTGGAGGCGCAGCACGCCGGCTTTCAGCGACACGCGCAGCCAGAAATCCGACGCGTCTCCTTCGAACGGGCCGGTTGCCCAGTCGGAGCGCCCGTCGGTGACGACGCTGCCCGCCATCGCCCGCCCGTCGGACACTTCGACGCCGAACTTCACCCAGCGCTCGGCATCCAGCCGCACCATGAGACCGGCTTGGTCATAGAGGCTCTCGAAACGGGCGCGCACGCGGACCTGCGCGGTGAAGCCATCGGATGTGTCGAGGCCGAGATGATGGCCGCTGTCGCGCGTGAACCCGTAATGCGTTTCGCGCCAGAAGTCGGTCGAGGGGCCGGTGGTCAGATCGAGAACGCCGTGTTCGAGCGCATGGGCGGGCGGCTCGTTCAGCCAGATGCCTTGGGCGAGTCCGTTCATTTCCTGTCCGTTCATCCGATGTCTCCTCCCGCATCCACGGGAGCCGACCCTGTGGATCGACCTTCGATCAGCGGCACGTCCCAGACCTCCACGAGGTCGGCGGCGGGCGTGCCCTGACGGCGCTCGATCGCCATATCCGCAAGACGCCGCCCCGCCAAGCGCACGCTGGAGCGCAGAACCGTGAGGCCGGGCGCGGCGATCTCGCTCGGCAGGGCGGCGATCACGTCGTCATGAGCCATCAGCGAAATGTCGTCCGGCACGCGCAGGCCCGCCGCCGCGATAGCGCGGGCCGCGCCCGTCGCCATCAGAACCGAGGAGCACAGAAACGCCGTTGGCCGCGCGCCCAAGGCGAGCATCCTGCTGGCGGCCGCAAAGCCCTGCGCGAAGGTTTGCGGCCCCTGTGCCATCAGGTCGGGGTCCGGCGCCAGGCCGGCTTCGGCTAAGGCGCGGACATAGCCCTCGCGCCGGTCCACCGCGTAGGCATAGAGCTCCTCGCCGTTGAGGAGCGCGATCCGGCGGTGGCCGAGTGCGATGAGATGGGCCGTGCCCTTGAAGAACGCGCCGAGATTGTCGACGCTCATCGAGGCGACGGCTTGGCCGAGCAGCGGTCGCCCGTGGCACACGACGGGAAAGTCGATCTCGGCGAGATCGGCGGTGTCGGGCCGGTCGAGAATGGGCGACAGAAGCACCAGCGCATCCACCGCGCCCGAGCTCACGATCCGCTCGCAGGCCGCCCGCTCCTCTCCCCTCTTGGTCGGAAAGAGATGGATCGCCATGCCTCGCTCCGCCGCCGTTTCCGCGATGCCGGTCAGGAGATCGGTGACGATCGGATTGTCCAGCATATTGTCGGCGATGCCGAACAGGAGACCGATCGCGTCCGCGCGGCCTGTGGCGAGGCGCTGGGCCGAAAGGTTCGGGCGGTAGTTCAGCCGCTTGGCCGCGTCCAGAACACGCTTGCGCGTCTTCGCGTTGACTTCGGGATAGCCGTTCAGCGCGCGGCTCACCGTCGCCGGCGACAGGCCGAGATAGTCTGCGAGGTCCTTGAGATTGCGGATCATCCCGCCACTTATCCCGTTCCACGATCAACGCCGCCCGAGCGCAACCTGCAAGCGACAAACCGATCCATGCCATGTTGACACAGAGTTTAAAGCGCTTCAAATTCAATGAAAGCGCTTTAAACAGTGCCGGGACGCAAATTTGCGGGATCATGCAGGACCGGAGCGGAACCGGCGGAAACCATGAGCCGCCGCATCGTCGCCAGGGAGGGCGACGGGGCGGAAGGCGGCGCTGATCGGAACGAAACGGGAGGACATCATATGCTGAAAGCATTCGCCGCAGGGCTCATCGCCGCCACGATTCTGGGAAGCGCCGGCGCGCACGCCGAAACCTTGAGCATCGCGCTCGGCTCGGTCGGGCGCGACGTGGACGAGATGCGCGGGCAGCTCGACGCGTTCGAGAAGGCGTCGGGCCACAAGGTGACCATCGTCACCATGCCAGCCTCCACGACGGACCAGTTCGGCCAGTATCGGCTCTGGCTTTCGGCCGGCAACAAGGATGTGGACGTCTATCGCACCGACGTCATCTGGGCGCCCCAGCTCGCCGCCAATCTCGTGGACCTGTCCGGCCCGATGAAGGACGTAATCGGCCAGCATCTGCCCGCGGTGATTCAGTCGCAGACCGTGGACGGCAAGCTCGTCGCCATGCCGCTCTTCGCGGACGCGCCGGCCCTCTATTACCGCAAGGACCTTCTGGAGAAGCACGGGCGCCAAGTTCCCAAGACTTGGGCCGAGCTGACAGAAACCGCCAAGTTCGTGCAGGACGCCGAGCGACAGGGCGGCAACGCGCAGATGAACGGCTTCGTGTTCCAGGGCGCGGCCTATGAGGGCCTGACCTGCGACGCGCTGGAATGGATCGCCTCCAATGGCGGCGGCCAGATCGTCTCGCCCGAAGGCGAGATCACCGTCAACAATCCCAAGGCTGCCGCCGCGCTCGATATGGCGCATGGCTGGGTCGGCATGATCGCCCCGCAGGGCGTACTGGGCTACATGGAAGAAGAGTCGCGCGGCGTCTGGCAGACCGGCAACGCCGTCTTCATGCGCAACTGGCCCTATGCCTATCCGCTGGGCAACGCGGCCGACTCTCCCATCAAGGGCAAGTTCGACGCCGTGCCCCTGCCGGCGGGCGAGGGCGGCCAGTCCGCCGCGTGCCTTGGCGGCTGGAACCTCGCCATCTCGCAATATTCCGAGCACAAGGACGCCGCGATCGAGCTGGTCAAGTTCCTGACCTCGGCCGAGGCGCAGAAGTCCCGCGCGCTCGGCACTGCGCGCCTGCCCACCATTCCCTCGCTCTACGAGGACCCCGAGATCGTGGCGCAGCAGCCGCTGGTGGCCAAGTGGAAGAGCGTCTTCGAAAACGCGACGCCCCGCCCCTCCGCGCCCACCAAGGCCAAGTATAACGAAGTCTCGCAGCAGTTCTGGACGGCGGCCAACAAGACGCTGGCCGGCCAAGGCGACGGTGCGGCCAACCTTCAGGACCTCGAGCGCCAGTTGCGCCGTCTGAAGCGTAACGCCTGGTAAGCTTCCGCCGCTGAGAGAACGGTGCCTTCGCCCCCGAGGCGAAGGCACATGGCATGAGCCCTTTCGACGCCGCGCCGCCACCCCGGCCGCGCGCCGGCTCGACCTCTCCCCTTTGCGAGGCGCTTGCGATGTCCAACGCCACACCCGGCGCCCCCCCCACCCGGAAAAGCTTCGAGGCCGAGCCCAAAGCCGGCCTGCCCGCCCCGAGCGCGCCATCCGCTCCGGCAGGCCGCTCGGCCCTGACGCGCCAGCGCCGGCGCGCCGCCTGGCTCTTCCTTCTGCCCATGCTGCTCGTTCTGGCGCTGGTCGCGGCCTGGCCGCTATTCCAGACCATCCAGTTCTCCTTCACCAACGCTCGCCTGTCCGACCTCGAAGGCGCGCAGTTCGTCGGCTTCGCCAACTATTACGAGTGGGTGGACTATGGAGGCGGAGAGGGTGAAGCCTTCGGCCTGCTCGCCGATCCCATCTGGTGGCAGGCGGTTTGGAACACGGTGCGCTACGCCATCATCTCGGTGTCGATCGAGACGGTGCTGGGTCTGATCTTCGCGCTCGTCTTGAACGCCGAGTTCAAGGGCCGTGCCCTGGTGCGCGCCGCCGTGCTGATCCCCTGGGCCATCCCGACCATCGTCTCGGCCAAGATGTGGGCCTGGATGATGAACGACCAGTTCGGCATCCTCAACGACATGCTCGTGAAGCTCGGCCTCATCTCCGCGCCCATCGCCTGGACTGCCTCGCCCGACACGGCCATGATCGCCGTGATCATCGTGGACGTCTGGAAGACCACGCCCTTCATGGCGCTGCTGATCCTCGCCGGGCTTCAGATGGTGCCGGGCGACGTCTACGAGGCGGCGAAGATCGACGGCGTGAACCCGGTCAAGGTCTTCTTCAAGGTGACGCTGCCGCTGATCCGCCCGGCGATCTTGGTCGCCGTAATCTTCCGCGCGCTGGATGCGCTGCGCGTCTTCGACCTCATCTACGTGCTGACGCCCAACAACCCGCAGACCAAGACCATGAGCGTCTATGCGCAGGAGAACCTGTTCCAGTTCGACAATTTCGCGCAAGGCTCGGCCGCCTCGACCATGCTCTTCCTGGTGATCGCGATGATCACCCTGCTCTACATCAAGACCGCCCGGCTCAATCTTGCAGGAGGCCAGTGATGAGTACTCGAACCCTCCAGCGCGCGGCCGGGCGGATCGGCTTCTACGCCCTCGTCATTGCCATCGTCGTGTTTTCGGTCTTCCCGTTCTACTACGCCATCCTGACCAGCCTGAAGAGCGGCACCGATCTCTTCCGCATCGACTATTGGCCGCGCGCGATCACGCTCGCCAATTACGAGGGCGTGCTGTCCACCGGCACGTTCCTGCGCAACATCCTGAACTCGCTGATCGTCGCGGTCTCGGTGGTGGCGATCTCGCTGTTTCTGGCCGTCACCGCCGCCTACGCCCTGTCTCGCGTCTCGTTCCGGGGACGCGGGCTCCTGCTGCTCACCATTCTCGCCGTGTCGATGTTTCCGCAGATCGCGGTGCTGGCGGGCCTGTTCGAGATGGTTCGCGCCATGGGCCTCTACAACACGCTCTTCTCGCTGATCTTCGCCTATATGATCTTCACGCTGCCCTTCACGGTCTGGGTCCTGACCACCTTCATGCGCGATCTGCCGGTCGAGATCGAGGAGGCGGCGATCGTGGACGGGGCTTCGCCCTTCACCATCATCCGCCGCGTCTTCCTGCCGCTGATGTGGCCGGCGCTGGTGACGACCGGGCTTCTCGCCTTCATCGCGGCCTGGAACGAGTTCCTCTTCGCGCTGACCTTCGTGGCCAACAACGACACGCGCACGGTGCCCGTCGCCATCGCGCTTCTGTCGGGCGCGTCCGAACAGGAAACGCCCTGGGGCACGATCATGGCCGCCTCCGTCGTCGTCACGGTGCCCTTGATCGTTCTCGTCCTCATCTTCCAACGCAAGATCATTTCCGGCCTCACCGCAGGCGGCGTGAAGGGTTAGTCCCGATGCTCGATAAAGTTCAAGCGACCTCCACCGAGAGCCCGGCGATCCAGCCGACGGCGACTCCCGATCGCGACTGGTGGCGCGGGGCTGTCATCTATCAGGTCTATCCCCGCTCGTTTCAGGACTCGAACGGCGACGGCGTGGGCGACTTGCCCGGCATCACCCAGCGCCTGCCCCATATCGCCAAGCTCGGGGCGGACGCGCTCTGGATCTCGCCCTTCTTCACCTCGCCAATGGACGATTTCGGCTACGACGTGTCGGACTATCGCGACGTCGATCCGATCTTCGGCACGCTCCAGGATTTCGACGCGCTGGTGGCGGAAGCCCATCGGCTCGGGCTCAAGGTCATGATCGACCTCGTTCTCTCCCATTCTTCCGACCGCCATCCCTGGTTCGTGGAAAGCCGCAAGGACCGCACCAACCCACGGGCGGACTGGTATGTCTGGGCCGAGCCCAAGGACGACGGCTCGCCGCCCAACAACTGGATGTCGAATTTCGGTGGCTCGTCCTGGGAGTGGGACGCCGGACGCCAGCAATATTACCTCCACAACTTCCTGATCTCGCAGCCCGACCTCAACTTCCACAATCCGGCCGTTCAGGACGCGATGCTGGATGTCGTGCGCTTCTGGCTCGACCGGGGCGTGGACGGATTTCGGCTGGATACGGTCAATTTCTACTTTCACGACGCCGAGCTTCGCGACAACCCGCCGCTGCACCCCGACGACTGGAACGAGCGCACCGCCCCGCGCGACCGGCCCTACAACCGGCAGGACCACCTCTACGACAAGAACCGGCCGGAAAATCTCGGCTTCCTCAAGCGCTTCCGCGCCCTGCTCGACGAATATCCGGCCGCAACGGCGGTGGGGGAAGTCGGCGAGCTGATCCGCGGCGTCGAGCTGATGCGCGAATATACCGAAGGCGGCGACCGGCTCCACATGAGCTATGCCTTCGACTTCCTGAACACGGAGCTGCCCGCGATCGACGACATCCGCCCGGTGATCGAGCGGTTCCTGGACGGGGGCACGGACGCCTGGGCCTGCTGGGCCTTTTCCAACCATGACGTGACGCGCCACGCGACGCGCTGGGCGGACGGGCAGGACGACCGGGACGCGGTGCTCAGGCTCGCCGCCGCGCTTCTTCTTTCTCTGCGCGGCTCGGTGTGCCTCTATCAGGGCGAGGAACTGGGCTTGAGCGAGGCCGAGATTCCCTTCGAGGATATCGTGGACCCCTGGGGCAAGCGCTTCTGGCCCACGATCAAGGGCCGCGACGGCTGCCGCACGCCCATGGTCTGGACCGCCGGCGCGCCGAATGGCGGCTTCACCACGGCCGCACGCCCCTGGCTGCCTGTGCCGCCGGAGCATCTGCCGCTGGCGGTGGATGCGCAGGAGGGCGTGGCGGGTTCTCTGATGGAGACCTATCGCAACTTCCTTGCCTTCCGTCGCCGCCATCCGGCGCTGGTGAAAGGCGACATCGCCTTCCACGATCTCGGCTCGGACTGCCTCGCCTTCACGCGCCGGCAAGGATCGGACGCGCTGCTCTGCGTCTTCAACCTGTCGCGTCGCGAAGCCGAGATCGACATGGGTGGGAATTTCCCGGGGGCGCGTCTCCTGAGCGAAGCGGGCGCGTTCGGCGCGCGGTTCGAGACAGGCCGCCTCGCGCTCGCGCGGCATGGCGCCGCCTTCTTGCAGCTGGATTGATCGACAGGGGGAGGACGACCAATGGCCCATCTCAAGCTGAGCGGCGTGCAGAAGCGCTATGGCGCGGTGGAAGTTCTGCACGACATCAATCTCGACATTCCCTCGGGCGAGTTCGTGGTCTTTGTCGGCCCGTCCGGCTGCGGCAAGTCCACGCTTCTGCGCACCATCGCGGGGCTGGAGGAGATTTCGGGCGGCACGTTCGAAATCGACGGGCGCGTCGTCAACGAGGAAACGCCCAAGCAGCGCTGCGTCGCCATGGTGTTCCAGTCCTACGCGCTCTATCCGCACATGACGGTCTACGACAACATGGCCTTCGGCCTGTCGCTGGAGAAGGGACAGGCCAAATCCGAGATCGATCGGCGGGTGCGGGAAGCAGCGAAGATGCTGCAGATCGAGCCCTATCTCGACCGCCTGCCCAAGGCCCTGTCGGGCGGTCAGCGCCAGCGTGTCGCCATCGGCCGGGCGATCACGCGCGATCCGAAGGTGTTCCTGTTCGACGAGCCGCTGTCCAATCTCGACGCCGCCCTTCGCGTGCAGACCCGCATCGAGATCGCGCGCCTGCACGAGCGGATGCCGAACACGACGATGATCTACGTCACCCACGATCAGGTCGAGGCGATGACGCTGGCGGACCGGATCGTGGTGCTGAACAAGGGCCATGTCGAGCAGGTCGGCACGCCTCTGGAACTCTACAACGATCCCGACAATCTCTTCGTCGCGCGCTTCATCGGCTCGCCCGCCATGAACATCCTGCCGCTGGCGGCCGATGGTAGCGATGGTAGCGGCGGCTGGGTCTTGAAAGGAGGCCGCTTGCGGGTGCCCGTCTCGGCCCCCGCCGGGGCAGGCGGCGAGTTCCATCTCGGCGTGCGGCCGGAGGACCTGTCGCTCGCGGGCGCGGAAGAGATCGCCCTGATCGAAGGGAAGGTGGCGCTGACCGAGGATCTGGGTGAGGTAACGCTGGTCTATGTGGATGTCGGACTGACGGACGAGCCTGTTGTGGCCAAGCTGCCCGGCAGCGTCAACCTTCAGCGCGGCGCGAACCTGCGCCTTACCGCCAGCGCGGACAAGCTGCGTTTCTTCGGCGCGGACGGGCGCGCCATCCGCCCGCCCCTTGCTCCAAAGCGGTTCGCGGCGGCGGGCTGAGCAGGGAAAGCGGCGAGGGCCGATCTCGCCGCGCCGGGGGCGATCGCATAACGGGAAGCGCTTGCCTCCGCCCGGACGGCGGGGTGCGTCCCCCTGCCCGATCCCGGATCTGGGGAACCGGCGGATTCGAGCCGACGCGCTTTACCGGATCGCAAAGCGATGGAGCCTAAGGTCGGCCGCATCGAGACCGACGAGGGACGAGTCATGGCACGCAACGAGGATCGGACAGCCGAAGCGCTGTCACGGGACGATCGCGCCGATGCCGGCTTCACGCTGGTCGAGCTTCTCGTGGTTCTGGCGATCATCGCGATGATTGCGACGCTCGTCGGCCCTCGCGTGCTCGGCTATATCGGCACCGCCAAGGCCGACACGGCGCGCACGCAGGTGCACAATCTCGCCAATGCCGTGGAACTCTACTACCTCGACACCGGCGCCTATCCGCAAGCCGACAAGGGCCTGGCCGCCCTCATGACGAATGACGGCTCGCCCGGCTGGAACGGCCCCTATCTCAAGAACCAGAGCGGCCTGACCGACCCATGGGGCCGACCCTATGCCTACGAAGTGTCTCCCGGCGGCTTCCGCATCGTCTCGCTCGGCCGCGATGGCGCACCCGGCGGCACGGGCGAGGACGCCGATATTTCGGGGCCTTGATAGGCGGAGCCGAAGCGGATTCGAGCGAAGGCCGTTCATTCGCAATGAAGGGCGGGAACGGCGGTCGTCGCCTTGGCTTCGACCGATCGCGTTCCAACGTTAGCCCCCGTCCCGAAAATCGTTCCGATCCGTCGCTCGAGCGCTCGCCTACCGCCGCCGTCGCCGATCTTCGAGTTCCCGGCCAAACCACCGGGCCGAGAATGATGATGTGTTTTAGGCGAGGCGCGCGTGAGGCGACGGCGCATCGGCGGTGCGGTCGCGACGAAATATCCTCCACAATGCACAGCGAGGACTCTGCCAAAACGCGCCGGGATGATCAGCGGAGCCTTTGGTTTGCACGCAGATCGAGCGGGCTTTGGTTGAGCAGATGTCATTAGGGAGGACGCGCTGGAACTTCCCCGTGCTAGCCCGCGCCTGGAACAGCCTTATCCGCGAGACGGCAGTCGGACAGCCTTAGGCTTGCTGTAGGCCTTGGGGCAAAACTCGTGTCGGATCAACGACATTGGAGGCGCGCGGCCCCCGATCACATTCGAGGCGACATTCCCGGTCTGTGGCCCACGGCCCTATGAGGATTGGCAGTTTCGAACCCGCAGTGGGCGGTCGGCAGGAAAGAGCCGGCGCGGCGGCGGTGACGAACGACAAGCGTCGGGCGTCCGCCAGACGGTCTTGCCACGTTTCACCGAGCTGACGCGAACGAGCCCTTAAACGGCGGATCGCTGCCGGCGATCGGGGCCGCGATAGGGGGCGGCGGCCGCGGGGGCAGGCAGGAGAAGCCGAATCGCGAGGGCGGCCGCCAGCATCCCGATCAACCAGACGAGCAGTATCGCGCCGAACCCCGCGCCCTGGTTCCATTCGCGCAGCACGCCCAGCGCGAAGGCCACAAGCCAGGAGGTCGCGGACACGGCCCCGCACGCGACGAACAGGCGCCGCTCGCGCCCGCGCCAGCGCCCGTCGATGGCGCGGGCAAGGGACTGGGAAAAGGGCGACAGGACACGGGTGTGCAGCACGAAGGCGTTGGCGGTCAGCGCCGTCACCACCACGATCTTGGCCCAGAGTTTGGGGCTCGCGAGGAAACTCGGATCGCTCGATACGGCGAGCGCCGTCAAAGCCGCGCCCGAGGCCCAGAGGAGGCCGAAGCCGACCATCACCACACGCCCGCCTGCGCCGAGAATGCTCGGCGCATAATCGGGCGCGCGCCCGGCGCGCATCCAGCCCAGAAGGTTCCCGTCCAAGAGAAGCGTGGTGCCCAAGCCAAGGCAGAGGCCGATCAGATGCACCATGCGCAGGAGCGAACGGAGTTCGACGGGCGGCAACGACCAGCCGGACAGCGCGCTCGCCGCGCCGCCATGCGCCGCCATTTCGAGCGGAAGCGAGCCGCGCAAATCCCAAGCGCCGCTCGGCACGGCCTCGGCCGCCTCCACAGTGAGCAGGAGCGCGAGGGCGACCAGAAGCGACGGCAAGACGGTCGGGCGAGGCGGCATGGCAGCCAGGATCGAGACGGCGACCGGCGCGGCCCTTCGGGCGCGGCCCGAAGGTGACACGAAGGAACGAGCGCCGCACGTTCCCCTATCGCCCATACTCGACCTCACCGAGCGGATGAGCGATCAGGGCGGCGGGCGGACGCCGGTCGTGCCGAGCAGGGCCCGTCCGGTCCCAGCGCCCGAAACAAAGGCGCGGACTGCGGAAGCGCCAAACGCCGCGCCGCATCGACGGGCCAGCCCGCGTGGTGCCTGCGTATGGGTCGGCCGGGACCGACGACATCACCAACCCATTGTCCATGCCCGTCCCTCCTCTTCCGGCCCCGAACCCTATGCCCTTTCCGCTAAAAGACCGTTTCGAAGCGGACTGGATACGGCGGACGAGACTGAACAGAACCGAACGAAAACCTTGCGAGGTCGATGCGAGACGTCTTCTCCGGGTGGGCGCCGTTGTGCGTCGGGGAGCGCGAAGCGTCTTCCCCGGCCCCTCCCGGAGACGCGCCGGTCGAAGCCGAAGCGCGTCAGCGTTTCAGGCGCGGCAGGAAGATGGTGGCAAGGCCCAGAAGCGGGAGATAGGAGGCGACGCGATACACGAATTCGATGCCTCGGGTATCGGCGAAATTGCCGAGGAACGCCGCTCCGAGACCGCCCGCGCCAAAGGCGAAGCCGAAGAAGATACCGCCGACAAGGCCGACCCGGCCGGGCAGAAGCTCCTGCGCGAAGACCACGATGGCCGGAAAGGCCGAGGCCAGAACGAGACCGATCACGACGGTCAGAAGCGCGGTCATGGGCAGGTTGGCATAGGGCAGCATCAGCGCGAAGGGGATGACGCCGAGGATCGAAAACCAGATCACGAAGCGCGCGCCGAGCTTGTCGCCGATCGGCCCGCCCGCGAAGGTGCCGACCGCCGCCGCGCCCAGGAACAGGAAGAGCATCAGCTGCGCCTCGCGCACCGTCAGCGCGAATTTGTCGATGACGAAGAACGTGTAATAGCTCGACAGGCTCGCCAGATAGACGTTCTTGGTCGCCGTCAGCAGAATCAGGATCGCCAGGGCCCAGAGCACCTTGCCGCGTGGCAGGGGCAGCGTCCGGCTCGCCGCCGGGCGACCCGCATGAGCCTTGCGATGGGCCGCATACCAGCGCCCGGACCAGGACAGGATAACGATGCCCAGAAGCGCGATCGCCGCGAACCAGGCGATGCTCGACTGGCCGAAGGGCAGAACGATAAAGGCCGCGAGCAGTGGGCCGATCGCGGTGCCCGCATTGCCGCCGAGCTGAAACAGCGACTGCGCGAAGCCATGCCGCCCGCCCGAAGCCAGCCGCGCGACGCGCGAGGATTCCGGGTGAAAGACGGCCGAGCCGAGGCCGACGAAACAGGCGGCCACCACCAGAAGCGGATAGTTGTGGGCGTGGGCCAGCAGGATGAGGCCGAAGAGCGTGCTCGTCATGCCCACAGGCAGCGAATAGGGCATGGGCCAGCGATCCGTCACCAGACCGACCACCGGCTGCATCAGCGAGGCGGTGATCTGGAAGGCCATGGTGAGGAGCCCGATCTGTGCGAAGTCGAGCGCGTAGTTCTGCTTCAGCAGCGGATAAAGCGAGGGCAGCAGCGACTGCATGATGTCGTTGAGCATGTGGCAGCCGCTCATCGCCACGAGGATCGAGAAGGTCGCCCGATCGGGTGACGCTTTCGAGGGCAGGGCCATATCGCTCATGATCGCTCTCTTCGGATACCAGGCGGCAGAGCGCCGGCCCCCTGGCCCCGCGCGATCTGTCCGTCACGCTTACCTTTGGTCCCTCAGCGGCCGCTTCGTCAACGGGCCTCGGCACCTCGCTGAGACGCGGAAATCCTAGCCGGCTGGCGCGACGCCCCGCCCGTCGCGTCAAGCCAACTTCGAGCGCGCGGGCCTTGCGCTCAAAGCGTGAGCGCTGTCTGTTGGATGCGTGATGGAGATCTCGCGCTCTCGTCGAACTTATCGGCGCGCCCGCGTTGGGCGACCGTTCTCCCGTTCGATATGAGCCTCGCGCAAGACGCGAACCATTATCATACTGTCGCGATAGCCGAGACTGTCAATCTGGATGGCAACCGGCTTCGAAGCGCTGTCTTTCGAAGAGCGAAACCTCCAGAGAGAGCGATACGAATAGTATCGATCATAGTCTGCAAAATTGAGTGTTCTGCCATCTCGCAGGTCAGTGAGGAACGTTTGCCCCATCAACAGGATCGGCCGTCCCTGCACGTAGAAAAGGAACTCCCTCAAGAGGGCCTTGGCCGGAGGGAGCGTATGGAGAGCGCAGACGGCGGCGACGAGAGCGCAAAACAGAACGAAATCGAGGAAAATTCTATTCGTATGAATTTTTGAAACAACGGCATAGATCACCATAATGGTAAAGATGACATGCGCCAGGAAGCCAAGCCATATCGAACCGCCGGCATATATCGCGACGGCTTCATTCTTGGCGGGAACAGGGATGCTACTGTCGCGAAAATTCCGCCACGCCCATATGCCGATGAGCAGCATGGCTGAAACGACGAAAATCATGTAGATGACAACGATGATCAACGAGGCATTCTCTTGGTCTCCCGTTCGACATCGCCTGTCGTGGCTATGATCGTGGCCTCACGATCTTAAGAATAGATCGGCGACTCCTTGTCGGCGATGCCCTGACCAGTTGCGCGATACGATCATTCGGTCGGAGCAGCCATGCATGGCGCGGCGTTATGTGTCTGCCCGCGGTTTCTCGCGCGGGTGTCGACGCCCTGACCACGTTATCCTACCCTTGGCCAGTCGCAGCCCCCCAGTTCAGGGAATGAGCCCGCCATTCCAGGGCACAAGGACGCTGGGTCGCCAGCGCAGTTCTCGAAACCGGAAGCGTCCAACGCTTGTTCGGGCCGACACATCAAAAGACGTGATCGACATCTCCCGCGATTGGCTCCATGCTCACTGGGAGAAGCCGGCCTCCAGCGGCTGCGCCGATCCTTGGAAGCGCGCGTCGAAAGGCCGAACGTGAAGACGAAGCGAGACGGCCGATCCGTTGCGGAAACCCGGCCGAACGATAGACCTTTGTCCAACGGTTCTTTTCGGTGTGTCCCCTGGGACGGCGCATGAATCATCCCGTCTTGATGGAACGTCGGGGACAATTCGAGACCCCAGGCGAAGCCGAGGCGTTGCGGGCCTTTCTCGCGCCCCTGTTCGACCTCACCCTGATGCACGACGCCCCCGTTTCCATAAGCTGCCACGCGCGCGCCACGGGCGGCGGGCTTGTGGTCCGTCTGGACGCCGGATCGCTCGAACTCGAGCGCGCCGTGGGCGCGGCGCGGCGCGGCGGCTGGGATCATCGCCTCGTGCTGCTCGCGTCGGCCGGGTCTTGCGACAGCACCGTGCGGGAGCACGTCCAGCCGCTGCGCTCGGGCGACATCGCCTTGTTCGACATGGCGCGGTCCTTTCGGCTCAGCATCCAACGCCCCGCCAGCCTCGTTCTCCTTTTTCTGCCGCGAAGCACGCCGCTCGAAAGCCTGCCGCCGCATGGCCGGCATCTTCCGGCGGAGGATGTGATGAATGGGCTGATCGTGCCTCCGATCCGCTTGCTGGCCGACGGTCCGGCCCCCCTGTCCCCAACGGAAGCCAGCGCCTTGATCGATGCGATCGCGCTTCTGGCTCAAGCGCCGCCGCCGGACGCACCGGATCGGCTGACCGATCTCTGGGCGCTTCTGGACGCTTGCGCCAGCAATGCCGAGTGGCCTCCGGGGCGCATGGCGGCGGCGCTCGGCTTGTCACGGACGGGCCTGTATCGCCTGGCCACGTCCGAAGGCGGCGTCAGCGCGATGCGGCAGGATGCGCGGCTGCGCCACGCCGTCATGCTTCTCATGGATCCATCGGGCCCGGTCCGCGCTGTGGCCGACGTCGCGCTCGCGTCGGGCTTTGCGTCGCCGGCGCATTTCTCGCGCTTGTTTCGACAGCGCTTCAGCCTCTCGCCGCTGGAATTTCGAACGCGCGTCCGCGACAGCGGCGAAGCCAGGCTCGACCCGCGCTTCGCCCTGTGGCTGGAGCGTGGGCTGAACGGGGTCGACCCTTCCTGAGTGGGCAAGAGCGGGGCCGCTTCGGCGCGGAGGGATTGGCCCCCCGCAGCCCTTCCGCGGGCCGGAACGGACGGAGGATCACCGGCCGGATGATCGATCCATCCCGTCCCTGAAATTCCCGCAGCCTGATAGTAAAAAGAAAGATTAGAAGATTTCTAATATAGGCGCCACAGGCCTTTGCTTTCTTCCAAAACAAACAAAGAACCTGAGCCAGCTACTCTTGTTTGGGGCGGGGCTATGCTTTAGGGAGCGGACGCACCTTATCTTCTCAAGGAATCGAACCTTGGTCTCCCGGACGTCCCTCGCCGCCGTATCGAGCCTACTTGCGCTTCTGAGCGCCGCCGCGTCCCCCGCCCTGGCCGCTCAGACGCAATACCCGCTGAAGATCGAGAATTGCGGCGTCGAAGTCACGTTCGACAAGGCCCCGACGCGCACCGTGGCGCTGGGCGCCAACAGCGCCGAAATCCTGCTCCTTCTCGGCCTGCAGGACAAGCTCGTCGCCAGCGCCTTCTGGCCGAGCAAGGTCATGCCGGAGCTGGCCGCCGCCAACGAGAAGGTGAAGGTGCTGACGGTCGAGATCCCGACCTTCGAGAGCGTGTTGGCCGAAGAGCCCGATTTCGTCGCCGCGCAGACCGTGCTTCTGATGGGGCCCGAGAGCAAGGTCGCCAAGCGCGAGGACTATGCCAAGCTGAACATTCCGACCTACCTCTCGCCCAGCACCTGCGCCAACAAGCAGGACACCAAGGACATCTACGGCAGCCGTTCCGAACTCTGGAACATGGACGCGGTCTACAAGGAGATCGACGATCTTTCGCGGATCTTCGACGTTCAAGACAAGGGACAGGCCGTCATCGCCGACTTCAAGCAGCGCGAGGCGGCGCTGCGCGAGAAGGCCAAGGCGCGCGGTAAGGACTATTCGTACCTATTCTGGTTCTCCAGTCCCTCCCCGTCGGCCGACGCCTATCTCACCGGCAAGCTCGGACCCGGCGGCTATATCGCCGATCTTCTGGGTGGACATAGCGCCGTCGAGAGCGAAGCCGAATGGCCGACCATGGGCTGGGAGGGCATCATCGCCACCAATCCGGGCGTGATCGTCGTGGCCGATCTCGACCGCAACCGCTGGGCGCTCGACAAGCCGGCCGCCAAGATCGAGTTCCTGAAGACCGATCCGGCCGTCAGCCAGCTGGACGCGGTCCAGAAGGGGCGCATCGTGGTGATGGATGGACAGGCCATGAACCCCACGATCCGCACGATCCGGGGCGCCGAGCAGGTCGAGAAGCAGTTGGAAGCCCTGTCGGCAGACTCGAAGTGATTTCATCCGCCTTGGCAGGATTGAGACGGCAGGCCGGTTTCGGCCTGCTTCTTGCGTTTTGCGCCGTGCTGACGCTCGCCGCGATCGCGTTGAGCGTGCGCACGGGCGACCTGCCGATTTCGCCGGAAACGACCTTCTATGCCGTGACCAACAGCCTGGGCTGGAGCCATGTCCCGCTCAATCGTATCCACGAAAGCGTGGTGATGGACTACCGCCTCAGCCGGGCGCTCGCGGCGGCCTTCTGCGGGGCGGGGCTGGCGCTGTGCGGCGCGGTGCTGCAATCGCTCCTGCGCAACGCCTTGGCCGAGCCCTATGTGCTCGGCATCTCGGCCGGCGCATCGACGGGCGCGGTGTCGGTCGTGGTGATCGGGCTCGGCGCGGGGGCGCTGACGCTCTCCATGGGCGCGTTCGTCGGGGCCTTCGTGGCGTTTCTGTTCGTGGCGCTCCTGTCCAACGGCACGCGCGGGGGCACGGATCGCACGATCCTGTCTGGCGTCGCCGCCTCGCAGCTCTTCAACGCGCTGACCTCCTATATCGTCACCACGGCGGCCGACGCGCAGCAGGCGCGCGACATCATGTTTTGGCTGCTCGGCAATTTCAGCGGCGTGCGCTGGCCCGATGTCCAGCTCGTCTCGGTCGTGGTGCTGGCCGGTCTCGTGCTCTGCCTTCTCTATGCGCGCGTCTTGGACGCGTTCGCTTTCGGGGATGACGCCGCCGCCTCGCTTGGCATCCATGTCGGCCGCACCCGGATCATCCTGTTCGCGGGAACGGCACTGATGGCGGCGACCATCGTCAGCATGGTCGGCTCGATCGGCTTCGTGGGCCTCGTCGTGCCCCATGCCGCGCGCTTCCTCGCCGGCCCGCTCCACACGCGCCTTCTGCCGGCCTGCGCCATCACGGGCGCGATCTTCATGGTTCTGGCCGACACGGCCTCGCGCGCCCTGATCCCGCATCAGGTCCTGCCCGTGGGCGTCGTCACGGCGCTGGTCGGCGTGCCCTTCTTCTCCCTCATCCTCTATCGGTTCCAGCGCCCCTCATGAGCATCCTTGCCGACAACATCTCCTGGCGGATCGGCAAGAAGACCGTGGTGGACGGCGTGTCGCTCCGGGCCGAGCCCGGCAAGGTCCTGGGACTTCTCGGCCCCAACGGCTCGGGCAAGACCTCGCTTCTGCGCATCCTGTCGGGCCTTCGACAGCCGCACGAAGGGTCGGTGCGCCTCGACGGCACGGAGATGCGCAGCATCGGCCGCCGCGCGCTGGCCCAGCGCATCGCCTTCGTGGAACAGCACGCCAACACCACGGCGGATCTCTGCGTGATCGATGTGGTCAAGCTCGGCCGCTTTCCCCATCGCTCGCCCTTTGCCGGCTGGGGCGCGGCCGACGAGGCGGCGGTGAACCAGGCGATCTCGCGCGCGGGCCTCGAGCACAAGCGCCATGACCGCTGGCAGAGCCTGTCGGGGGGCGAGCGGCAGCGCGTTCATATCGCACGCGCGCTGGCTCAGACGCCGACGGAACTGCTTCTGGACGAGCCGACCAACCATCTCGACATTCATCACCAGATCAGCCTGCTCCAGCTGATCTCCAGCCTGTCGCTCACCTGCATCGTGTCGCTGCACGACCTGAACCACGCGGCCATGTTCTGCGACCGGCTGATCGTCATGAACCAAGGCCGTATCGTCGCCTCGGGGTCACCGGAGGAGGTGATGACGGAACGCCTGCTGCGCGATGTCTTCGCGGTGGATGCGCGGGTCGAAGCCTCGCCGCACCATTCGCGTCCGCATGTGCAGTTCCTGCCCTTCCAGCCGGGCGTGGCGTCGGGCAGTCCGCACCGGGGCTGAAGTTCGGCCGCACGATCCTTGGGTCGACCGCGCGGCCTTTCCGGTCTCAGATGGCGAGTTGCCGGCGCATGTCTTCCAGCCGCTCCATCGCCACCACGCCGTCATGAATGGTCGGCGCGGGCGTCGCCTCGCCCCGCAAGGCCGGGACGACATCGGCCAGGAGCGAGTGATAGCCCTTGTAGTCCTCGTTGGCGGCCGCGGTGAAGTTCGGCTTCCAGGTCAGCGTGTCTTCGTTGTCGAGAAGCGTGGCGGCGGGGTCGGCCACCTTGAAGGGCGGGTTGCGGTGCCAGCGCACTTCCACCACGTCCTCGACCTCCAGCCGCTGATGATCGCCCATGATCTCGATGCGCTCCACCGGCGTGCCGCGTGATTGCACCGTGCCCATGACCACCGTGCCGATCGCCCCGCATTCGAAGTCGAAGCCGACATGGAAGAGGATGCGGCCCGGCGTCTTCTCGACCTTGCGCGCCGCGATCCTCGTCACCGGCGAGACGAGATGCGACACGAGATCCATGTAATGGACGCAGTGATGCAAGAGGAAGCCGGTGTAATCGACATTGCCTTCGAAGTAACCCGGCGCGGTCATGTAATAGCCGGTGAGGCCCAGCACATCGCCGAAGCGGCCGGACTTCAGGACATTGTGGGCGATCTTGTTGCCGACCGAATAGCGCTTCATGAAGCCGACCAGAAGCGGCTTGCCCGCGCGGTCGGACGCGGCGGCGAGTTGGCGCGCGCCCTCGGCTGAGCCGGACGGCGGCTTTTCCATAAAGACGGGCAGGCCCCGCTTCAGCGCCTTCACACCGAAGGCCAGATGCTGGTCCGGCCCGACCGCCATGCCGACAGCGTCCAGCCCCGGCGTTGCGATCAACTCTTCGGCGTCCTGCGTCAGCGTGCGAACGCCGAACTGCCGCCCGGCGGAGGCAAGCCTGGTGGCGTCGATGTCGCAGAGCGCCGCGATCTCGACATCGTGGCGCAGAAGCTGGGGCAAGAGCATCTGCGTCGCGTGGATGCCGCAGCCGATCCAACCGATCCGAAGTGTCATCGTCTGAATTCCGTCAAAGCGAGATGGGATTTGATGAAGCTGGCGCTGGCTTCCAGCCGGGCGCTTTCGTCCTCGTGCGGCGCGCGCCACTGCGCGAAGGGCACGCCGAACCGATCGTCATTGCGCCGGAAGGGCTCCAGCGAGACGGGGCCGGTGTAGGACACCTCGTGCAGCGCGCGGCAGACGGAGACCCAGTCCACCGAGCCCGTGCCGGGAAAGCCGCGATGGTTCTCGTTGGCCTGGAAATGCTTCAGCCGCGAACCGCCGAGCCGGATGGCCTCGGCGATGGAGGCTTCTTCCATCGCCATGTGGAACGTGTCGAGCATGAGCTGGATGGCGGGATGGTCCACCGCGTTCAGAAGCTCGATGGCCTGTTGCGTCGTGCACAGGACATCGCTCTCGAAGCGGTTCAGCGGCTCGACGGCGAGCGTCACGCCCGAGCCCGCTGCGTGCGCGCCCGCGATCTGGAGCCCTTCGACGCAGCGCGCCTTGCAGCCCAGGCGCTCGTCTTCCGAGACCGGCGCGGGCGCGCGCCCGGCGAAGACGAGGGGATTGCCGGTCAGCGGGCCGCCAACGATCGTGGCGCCGAGCTCCACGGCGGTATCCACAGCATAGCGGAGATAATCGACGCCGCCCTGCCAGTTCGGCTTCTCGGCTGAAGAGAGATTGCGCTGGAGATTGACGCGGGCGGCCAGCACCACGCCGAGCCCGGCGTCGGCGAGCGCCCTGGCGGTTTCTTTCGTATCGAGTTCGCCCGGCTCAGGGACCAGCAGTTCGACGAAATCGAAGCCGAGCGCCTTCATCCTGGCGAAGAGCGGGAAATGCTCAGGCCCGAAGGGCCTTGCATATTGCATGGAGATCAACCCGACCGGGTTCATGGAAGCGTCTTTCCTGCGACGTGAAAGGGAGGGGTGCGGATGGGTCAGCCCTTGACCGCGCCCTGTGTGAGGCCGCCGACGAGCCGGCGCTGAACAAGAAGGAAGAGGATGGTGACGGGCAGCGCGCCGAAGACGCCGCCAGCGGCCAGCAGGCCCCATTCGATCTGGAACTCGCCGATCAGCGTCTGGATCGCGACCGTGACGGTGCGCACGTTTCGCCCGCCGAGCGTCAGGGCGTAGAGATATTCGTTCCAGGCGGTGATGAAGATGTAGATGCCGGTGGAGATGATGCCCGGCAACGCCAGCGGCAGCACGACCCGGCGCATGGCGGACAGGCGCGAGCAGCCGTCGATCATCGCCGCCTCGTCGAGGCTCTTGGGGATCGCCCCGACATAGCTCGTCAGCATCCAGACCGCGAAGGGAATGGCGGTCGTCGCATTGGCGATGATGAGGCCGAGATGCGTGTCCAGAATGCCGAACCGGCGCATCAGGACAAAGAGCGGCAGGATCAGGAGCACGATCGGGAACATGTTGACGAGCAGGAATTGCAGCATCAACAAGCGCCGCCCCGGAAAGCGGAAGCGCGAGAAGGCATAGGCCGCCGAGACCGAGACGAGAAGGCCGAGCGCGACCGTGCCGAGCGCCACGATGAGGCTGTGGCCCATATTGGCGAGAAACGAGGTGCGCCCGAGAAGCCGGGCGTAATTGTCCGAGCTCCAGCCCGCCGGCGTCAGCGACACGCCCCGGGCCGCGATGTCGGCCGAGGGGGTGAGCGAGGTCAGCACCATCCAGGCGAAGGGGCCGACGGCGAGCAGCACGACGAACGCCGCCGGCAGATGGATGGTGAGAAGGCGCTTCAGAAAGCTGGAGCGGTTCATCGTTCCACCTCCCGCATGGTGCGCGCGATATACACCGCGACGATCGAGCCGAGGATGAGAGTGAAGGTGACGGCGATGGAGGAGCCATAGCCGAAGTCGAGGTTCTGCCGCGCCTTGACGAAGGCGTAGAGCGGCAGGGTCGTGGTGGAATAGCCCGGCCCGCCCCCGGTCATGACGAAGATCACGTCCATCGAATTCGCCACCCAGATGACCCGCAGGAGGCCAGCCGTCGCCAGAACCGGCGCGATGCCGGGCAGCGTGATGTGGCGGAACTGACGCCAGGCGCTCGCCCCGTCGATCGAGGCCGCCTCGTACTGGCTCTTCGGAATGCCTTGGAGCGCGGCGAGGATCATGACCGCGAAGAAGGGAAAACCCTGCCAGGTCAGTGTCGCGATGATGGCGTAGAGCGCGACGCCGGGATCGGCCAGCCAGGGAACGGCCGTGGTGATGACGGTGAGATAGAGAAGCAGATCGTTGAGGACGCCGATATTGGGATCGTAGATCCAGCGCCACATGAGCGCGATCACGACGCTCGGCAGCGCCCAGGGGATGATGACGAGCGCCCGTGCCAGACCCCGCCAAGCGAATTCCTGATTGAGAAGCAGCGCGGTCAGCAGCCCGAGCCCCATCTGGAGCGGCACGGTCAGGCCGATCCAGATCGCGGTGTTGCCGAGCGCTTCCCAGAAGACGGGATCGGCGAAGAGCTTGACGTAATTGGCAAGCCCCACGAAGCGGCTGGCATTGGGCTTGAACAGGACGAGATCGGTAAAGCTCGTCACCACCGCCTCGATCATCGGCAGGAAGACGACGACGAGCACCACGAGAACCGCCGGGGCCAGCAGCGCATAGGGCATGAGCCGCGCCCGCGAGAAGGCTCGGCGGGGGCGGGGCGCGCCCTCCAGGGCGGCCAGATCGTCAAGACTGGACATCGGAAAACCTCGCTGGCCCGGCGGATCACCGCCCACGGCACTCGAAGAAAAGGCGCGCCGCCGCCCGAACGCGGATCGCACGGAGGGCGGCGCGGCCGAGCCCCGGAGGCTCGCAACCCGAACGGGTCGATGCGGGCGGAGGGGCTATTCGCGGCTCACGCTTGGCGGCGAGCCGGAGACAGCACCCTCCCCCGTCGACGAGCGGACTCTTTACTGCGGAAACAAGGATTGCAGGCGCTTCATCATCTCGGCCGAGCTAATCTGCCCGGTCATGGCCTGCTGCATCATCGGCTGCCATGTCGTGTTGACGAAGTCGGCGGTCGCGGAGGATTGCGGCAGAACGGCCGCGAAGGGCAGCGAGGCGAGCGTTGCGTCCACGAAGCGCTTCTCATGGCCCGTCCAACCCGCCGAGCCGGTCTTGGTCACCGGAAGCTGGTTGGTAGCCTTCACGAACTCGACATTGTTTTCGGGCTCGGCCAGGAACGAGATCCACTTCCACGCGGCGTCCTTCGCCTCGGACTGCGAGAAGATGGCGAGCGACTCGTCGCCGTAGGACGTCCACGCCTTGCCGTCGCAGGCCGGCACGGGCACGGCCGACACCTTGTCGCCGAGCGCGGCCACCAGATCCTTGGACGAGCCGATATGGTGGATCGTCATCGCCGTCTTGCCGGACTTGAACGCGCCGATGATCTCCTGGAACCCGTCATTGGGCGAGGAGGGCGGGATCGACTTGTCCTGCGCGAACATGTCGATCAGCCATTGATTGGCGGCGATGGCTTGAGGGTTGTCGAGCCCGCCGGGCTTGAGCTCGGCCCCGCGCGAGAAGACGAACGTACCCCACTGGTCCCAGCCGCCCTTGCCGCCCCGGAAGCCGAAGCCATAGGTTTCGGGCGCCTTGGTCAGCGTCTTGGCGGCGGTGCGGAATTCCTCGCAGGTCTTGGGCGGCTGGAGGCCGGCGGCCTGGAACAGGTCCGTGCGATAATAGAGATAAAGAACGACATATTGGATCGGCAGGTAATAGTTCTGCCCGTCCGGCCCGGCGTTCAGCTTCAAGAGGTTGTCGAGAAGCTCGGCCTTGCCGGCCCAGGCGTCGATCCGCGCGCCCAGCGGCTCCAGCGCGCCCATTTCCAGAAGGCGCGGCTGGGCGAAGAGCTTCACCATGGCCGCGTCCGGCGCGTTGCCGCCGACCAGCGCCGTGTAGAGATTGTCGTAATAGCTGTTCCAGGGAACGTTCTCGGCCTCGATCGTGACGCCCGGATTGGCCTTCTGGAACTTGTCCACGAGCGCCGACATCGGGTTCTCGGGATTGTCGAAATGGTACCAGAAGCGCACCGTCTCGGCCTGTGCCCCGGTTGCGCCGAGCGTGGTGATAAGCGCGAGCGCGCTGGCGAGCGCCTTCAGCTTGGTCATGGTTGTTCCTCCCGTTTTTCGTTCAGATCAGGCCGCGCACGAACTGCGCGGTCCGCCCCAGTGCCTCCCGAGCCTGGGGCAGTTCGTTCGTCATCTGCAGGAAGCCGTGAACGACCCCCGGCACGATCTCCAGCCGCTCCGGCCGGCCCAGCGCCCGCAGGCGGCGCTCCAGGTCCAGACTGTCTCCGAGCAGCGGATCGACCCCCGCCGCCATGAGATGGAGCGGCGGCAGCGCTTTAAGCGCGGCCTCCCCGGCGAGCGCGGGCGATGCCAGCGGATCGGCGCGCGCGGCCTCGTCCTTCACATAGAAGTCCCAGTAGCGCTGCATCTTGCCGCGCGTCAGGCCCGGCCCGTCCGCGAAGGTCCGGTAGGCTTCCGTCTCGAAATCGGCGGCATAGACGCCGTAGAAGAGGAGCGCGGCGTCGGCCTGTGTGCGGCCCGCCTCATGCACGAGCGCCGACAGGCAGAGCCCGGCCCCGGCGGAGTCCCCGGCCAGAACCAGCGGCCCCTTGCGCAGGCCGAGCGCGCGCGTCGCCTCGAACAATCCACGCCAGGTGGCGACCACATCCAGAAGCCCCGCCGGAAACGGATGCTCGGGCGCGAGGCGATAATCGGGCAGCATCACGGGCAGGCCGGTTTCGGCGGCGAGCACACGCGCGCAGCGCTCATGCGTTTCGGGGCTGCAAAAGGCGAAGCCGCCGCCATGCACGAACAGGATCGCGCCCTCGCGTGCGGCCGGCGGCACGAGAACCAGAAGCCGCGTGTGCGCCGAGCCGAGCGCCGGGTCAGCCGGCACGAAGGCTTCGGCACGCTCGGCCATCTCGGGCATATCGACGTTCCAGCGTCGGTTGCCCGCCTCCGCCAAGGCGCGCCCTTCTTCCGGCGGCAAGGTCGTCGGGTCGGGCTGCGGCCCGTCCTCGCGCGCCATGCGCTCCATCAGCGCCGCCATGTCGGGCGCGAGGTCGGTGGACAGGGCGCTCATTGCAGCTGCTCCGGGAAGACGTTCGGCCCGAAATCGACGATCGTCGCGATGTGGTGGAAAAGCGCGGACGAGGCGGCTTCGAGATCGCGCGCCTCGATCGCGGCGACGATGGGCTCGTGCCGGCGCGCCGTCTGCGAAAGGTCGCGCGGCTCCAGGCTGCGCGAAATCTTGAAGCGGTGATTGTGAATGAGGCAGCGGCGCAGGATCGGGTCCAGCGCGTCGAGCCGCGCGTCCGCGAAGATGCGGGCGTGGAAATCGCGGTCGATGGCGGCCAGCTGCAACTCGTCGCCCTGCCCCGCCGCTTCCACCATGCCCGCCAGCATCTCCTTCAGATCGGAAACCAGCGTCCGGCTGGGATGGCGCAACACATGCACGATGCCGCGACACTCGATCGACTGGCGAATGCGGAACAGCTCCACCGCCTCTTCCGGTGTGCAGGGCGAGACCTGCGTGCCGCGATAGCCGTTGCGCTGCACCAGCCCTTCGTCCTGAAGCTGAAGCAGGGCCTCGCGCACCGTGCCCTGGCTGCATCCAAAACGCGTCGCGAGCTCCAGCTCGACCAGAAGTCGACCGGAGGGCAGCTCGCCCAGCATGATCTCCCGCTTGAGCGCGGTGAAGGCGAGCGCGGATTTGCTTGTCGCGGGGCGACGGGCCGAGCCGGACGGGCGCGCGTCCCTTTGTTCCACCTCTTCCACATCGACCTCCTTGCCTCAAACTATCAATATCATTATTGATAATTAGGGAAAGATCAAGCGGCCTGGGAGAGGCCGGGGAGGAAACGAATGTCCGCTATCGTGCTTGACGGGCTGCGCAAGGATTACGGCTCGGTCAACGTGATCCGCCGCGTCGATCTGTCGATCGCGAGCGGGGAGTTCGTGGTGCTGGTCGGCCCGTCCGGCTGCGGCAAGTCCACGCTTCTGCGCATGATCGCGGGCCTGGAGGAGATTTCGGGCGGGCAATTGCGGATCGGCGGGCGCGCGGTCGGCCATCTGCCCCCGGCCGAGCGCAATATCGCGATGGTGTTCCAGGATTACGCGCTCTACCCGCATATGAGCGTCGAGGAGAATATGGGCTTCGGCCTGAAGATGCGGGACGCGGACAAAGCCGGGATCGACGCCAAGGTGAAGGGCGCGGCCGGCATCCTGAAGATCGAGCCCTTTCTGGACCGACGCCCGGCGCAGCTTTCGGGCGGCCAGCGGCAGCGCGTCGCCATGGGCCGGGCCATCGTGCGCGAACCCGATGCCTTCCTGTTCGACGAGCCCCTCTCCAATCTCGACGCCGCGCTCCGTGTCGAGATGCGCCTCGAGATTGCGCGTCTGCACCGACGCATGAAGGCGACGACGGTTTACGTGACGCATGACCAGACCGAGGCGATGACGCTGGCCGACCGGATCGTGGTGATGAATGGCGGCCATATGGAACAGGTCGGGCCGCCGCTCGAACTCTACCACCGGCCGAAGACGCTCTTCGTCGCCCGCTTCATCGGCAGCCCGACCATGAACACGCTGGATTGCGGCGCGCCGAGTGCGGGGCCGGGCGCGCTGCGCCTGCGTCTTCCCCAGCGCGAAATCCAGTTGCCGCTTGCCCTCGCCTCCCCCGCGCCGGAGCGGCTGACGCTCGGCATCCGCCCGGAAGACCTCCGCCTGTCCTCGCTCGACGAGGCGTGGTTCACCGGCGAGCTGGCGATGGTGGAGCGTTTGGGTAGCCAGACCTTCGGCTATCTCGAAGCGGGCGGCGAACGCCCGATCACGGTCGAGTTCCCGCGCGACAGCTCGGTTCAGGTGGGCGAGCGCCTGTCGGTGGCGGGCGACCCGGCACGGGCTCACCTCTTCGACAGTGCGACGGGCCAAAGGGTCGAAGCGACAGCCATGGCCACCGTCTGACGAGCGCGCTGCGCTCGCCAGCGGAGCGCGAGTTGTCAGAGGCCAACTCGCAGGCCCCTGCATCGGCGGCAGCGCGGCCTGCAACCGATCTCAACGCCGCAAGCCGGCCGCAGGGGGGAACTGCGACCGGCTGACGAGAGCGGTTTTCAGGAGAGCGCGAGGCGGACGCGCCCTCTTTGTCAGCCCCCTGGAGCGAGGCGGAACTTTACTTGGTTGTGGTGGCAACCGTCGAAGACGTGGTTTCCTTCGTGTCGGCCGTCGTCGCCTTGGCCTGATGCGCGACCGGCACGGCGTTCACGTCCAGAACATCGAAACGGATGCGCTCTTCGGTCCCCTTCAGAAGGGCGTTCGCCTCATAGAACTTGCCGCCGTCGATCAGCTTGGCCGCCTCGCCGATGTCATGGGCTGTCTTGTCCAGCGGCAGCACCGCCATGGAGAAGCCGACATTCACATCGGCCAGCTTCAGCGTTTCCAGCGCGGCCTTGCGGTCGCCCTTCTGGACGCTTTCGTTGGCCTTCTTGATGGCTGCGGCCTTTTCAGGGGTCGCCACGAAATCCTCGCCCAAGACGAGCTGGCCGTCGATCGGCAACCAGGCGACCTCCTGCGTCACATCGTCGGTCGCGGTCTTGGCGGAGCCCTTGGTCTTTTCGGCGATCTGGTTCAGCTTGGCGTCGAGCTTGTTCTCGGCCTTCCAGAACACCGCATCGTCGGTCTTGGCCTTGTCGATGGCTTTCTCGGCCTTGGCGATCAGGGTCTTGGCGTCCTTCGGATCGGCATTGAAGATGGCCAGCCGCGCGTCATGCATATCCCGGAAGGCCTGCGCCCCGTCTGCCGACAGCTTGCCGACATCCTTGTCCGCCGTCTTTTCCGCCGCGACAACGGCGGCGGGCTCGGCCTTGGCGGCCTGGTCGGCGGCATAAGCGCCCCCAACGGCGGTGCTGGCCAGCAGAACGGCGGCAACAATCTGATACGCTTTCATCGTGCTTCTCCTATCGAATGACTTGAACCCGTGGTTACTCCGTTGCGACCAGCAATTCCGTGGTCATCGAGTTCGAGGGAATAACATCGGCGCAAAAACCGAGTTTCATTACCATTCCATTAAAGTTACTTTGCAGAAGTGACATTCCGATCATCTGAATTCTGGAAAACTATACTGTCGCGCAGCAACCAACTGTTGCGCGCCGCCCCATTCCTCGCTTCGATCTGGCCGGCAGCGCGACTGGCGGGGCGACGCGGCCCTGTTCTCGCGCTGTGTTGGAACGGCGAGGGGTTGCCCCTATTGCTTTGCCTCGCTTATTAAAGCGGATGACTTCAAACTCCGCTCTTGCCCGCCGAACCGTCCGTTCGGCATTCGCTTTGACTGGCTTCGTTCTCTTGATCAGCCTCTCCCCGGCCTACGCGCTGAGCGCGCGGGAGCTGGCTGAGATGAAACAGCTGACCCCCACCGACCGCATGATCCAGGTCTGCTTTCTGAAGCTCGAAGACCGCATCTCCCGCGAAACCGCCTATCGCAATGTCGACCGCGTCATGATGGACGCCTTCTCGCGCGGCGAGATCGACGGGCGTTCGCTGCGCGCCGACGGCGCAGCCTTCCGGGACAAAGGGCAGTGGTTCCGGCTTCGCTTCCGGTGCGCGGTGACGCCGGACCGCCTCCAGGTCGAAAACCTCCATTACGACGTCATCTCGAAGACACCGATCCCGCTGGGAGAGTGGGAGAAGCACAAGCTCTTCCCCTGAGCGCCCGGCTCGGAACCTCACGAACCCGTGACCATTAGCAAGGTATGATTTCGAACGGCGACATCCTTCTGCGGCTTCTCGCAGCCGCCGCGCTCGGCAGCCTGATCGGACTGGAGCGCGAGCGCCTGTTATGGTCGGCAGGCATCCGAACCCATATGCTGGTCTGCGTCGGCGCCTGCCTGATCATGATCGTCTCAGCCTATGGCTTCCAGAACGCCACCGCGATGGAGCATGTCACGCTCGATCCCTCGCGCATCGCCGCGCAGGTCGTCTCGGGCGTCGGCTTTCTGGGCGCGGGCGCGATCCTTCTGAAAGGGAATGTCGTTCGCGGCCTGACCACGGCGGCCAGCATCTGGGCCGTTGCGGCGCTGGGGCTCGCGGCGGGCGGCGGTCTTTATGTGGCGGCCTTCATGGCGACCGCCATCATTCTCATCATCCTTGCCGGCATCAAGCCGCTGGAGGACATGTACCGCACAAGGCTGCAAGCCTGCTTCGTGCATATCCGGGCCGATCGGGACGCCCTGTCGCTGCATGACATCAAGACATGTCTGCGCGTGCGCAACGGCCAGATCAAGCGCATCACCCAGACACTCGGGCCGGATGGCAAGGACGATCTCCTCCTGCATCTCGTGCGTGTCGCGCCGCAAGCCATTCGCGACCGCACGTCCGTTCTCGCCACGCGCCCCGGCGTGCGCTCGGCAAAGGTCGAGCGCGGCAAGGACCGGTTCGGCTTTCCGACATGGTCCAGAAAGGGCAAGCTGCGATAGGTCGCGCGTCGTCCCGGTCGGCCCACGCGCCCGTCTACGCCGCGACGCCCGGTGAAGGCTCCGTGCGGTGGATCAGCCCCATGATCGCCCCGCTCATCCTGGAATAGTCGCCGTCATTTGGCACCTCGCCGCGCAGACGATAGGCGTCCATCACCAGGATACGGTCGGCCAGCGCGATCATCTCGGGCATGTCGCTGGTGATGACGATCACGGCCGTGCCGGCATCGGCGAGTTCGCGCAGGAGATCGTGCAGATAGGCCTTGGTCTTGATGTCGATGCCGACCGAGGGCTCGTCCACGATCAGGATGCGAACGCCCGCCGCCAGCCATTTGGCGACGCTGATTTTCTGCTGGTTGCCGCCCGACAGATTGCCGACCGTCTGCGACAGGCTCGGCGTCTTCACCTCCAGCTTGGTGATGAACGGCTCGACGGCCTCGCGCACGCGCCCATCCGTCAGGAAGCCGAAGCGCCCCGCCAGCCGGCGCCAGATCGCGATGCCCGCATTGTCCAGAACCGAATGGGCGAGAACGAGGCCGTTGCCCTTGCGGTCCTCGCTGACATAGCCGATGCCGTGTTGGTGGATCGCTTCCGAGACATGCGAAATATGGACGGGCGCGCCGGCCACTTCCACCGTGCCGGCCGTAATGGCGGACTGGCCGATGATGCAATGGGCAAGTTCCGTGCGCCCCGCCCCGACCAGCCCGTAAAGCCCGACGATCTCGCCCGGCCGAACCTCCATGTCGATGTCGCGATGGCCGAGCGCTGTGGACACGCCCGAAAGGCGCAGGAGCGGAGCAGCCGTGCGGCGCTGGGTCGCTTCGGCGCGGCGCGGCGCTTCGCGCTCGGCGCGCCCGATCATCAGGCGCACGATGTCCTGCCGGCCCATGCCCTCCATGGAGCGGCTGGGGCAGGCGTTTTCGCCGTCGCGCAGCACGGTCACGCGGTCGCAGATCTCCTGCACCTCCTCCAGCTTGTGGCTGACGAAGACGAGGCTCGCGCCGCCCTCGCGCAGTTTCTTGAGGAACGAGAACAAGCGGTCGGTCTCGTTAGAGGTGAGCGAAGCCGTCGGCTCGTCCAGGAGCAGGACGCGCGAACGGGACGACAGGGCCTTGGCGATCTCCACCATCTGCATCTGCGCGACGCTGAGGCGGGAGACGGGCGTGCGCGGGTCGATGTCGAGGCCGAGCATCTCCAGCCAGCGCTCGGCCTGGGCGTTCAAGGCGGCATAGTCCACGGGCTTCACGAGAAAGCCCGCGATCTGTTCCAGATGGATGTTCTCGGCCACCGAGAAACGCCCGATCAGATTGCGCTCCTGATGCACGACGCCGATCCGGTTCGCGATCGCCTCGCGCGGATTGCCGAAGCTGACGGGTTGTCCGTCGAGCACGAGCGCGCCGCCATCGGGCCGGTGAACGCCGGTGATGATCTTGATCAGCGTCGATTTGCCCGCGCCGTTTTCACCGAGCAGCGCGTGGATCGAATGGGTCTCCAGCGAGAGGGAGACGCCCTTCAGCGCCTTGACGCCGGGAAAGGACTTCTCGACGCCGCGCGCCTCGAACACCGCGCTCATCGTGCGCCCCCTTTCAGAGCCCGCGCAAGGCGCGCTTCGCGCAGGCGATTGAGGCCGACCGCCGCGAGGATCATCGCGCCGAGCACGATCTGCACCAGGAACGGGTCGAAGTTGAAGAGAACCAGAAGCTGCGTGATGACGGCGACGATGGCCGTGCCGAAGAGCGTCGCCGCGACGCTGACATGCCCGCCCGAGAGAACCGCGCCGCCGATCACGGGCGCGGCGAAGGAGAGGATCAGCCAGTCGTCGCCGATCGTCGGCTGGCCGATCTGAAGCCGCGCGACGAGAAGGACGCCGGCGAGCGCCGCCAGAAAACCCGAGGCCGCATGGGCGACCGTCACGGTCAGCCCGACCGAGACACCCGACAGTTCGGCGGCGTGGCTGTTGCCGCCGACCGCCAGGATGAAGCGGCCGATCGGCAGGCGCGAAAGTGCGTACCAGAGGCCGAGCGCGGCGAGGATGGTCGGCACCATCAGCCAGGGCACCGGGCCGATCAGAAGCGCCTGACCGAAGCTCTTCACGCTGTCGGCCACGCCATAGAAGGGCTCGGCGCGCGTGATGCCGAGATTGATGCCCTTGAAGATGGACAGGCTCGCCAGCGTGATGACGAAGGCGGAAATGCCGGTCCAGTTGATGAAGAGCCCGTTGAGCAGCCCGCAGCCGAGGCCGAGCGCCAGCGCCGCCAGCGCGGCCAGCGGCGCGGGAACGCCGAACTGGTCCATCAGCCCGGCGAAGGTGATGGCGGCGAGCCCCCCGATCGCGCCGATCGACAGGTTCATCTGACCGATCGCAATGATGATCATCTGCGAAAAGGCGATCAGCGCGTTCACCGCGACGGCGAGAAGCAGAACCTGGATGTTGAGCGGCGACAGGAAGGACGGGGCCAGCGCGCCGGCGATACCCATGGTCGCAACGAGCACGGCGGCGGGGCCGAACCAGTCGGCGCGCAGGAGGCGCGAGGCCGCGGTTTGCGGTGAGGCAGCGGACAGGCTCATGCGAGATTCCTTCGCGCGAGGAAGGAGCGGCGGGACTTGTCGATCAGCACGGCAAAGAGAAGCAGAAGCCCCAGAAAGGACTGAATCCAGAATTCGCCGAGCTGGAGGAGAAGCAGGCCGCTGGTGAGAAGCGTGACGAGCAGCGCGCCGAGCGCCGTGCCGGTGACCGAGACCTTGCCGCCGTTGAGCAGCGTGCCGCCCAGAACCGGACCGAGAAAGGCCGGCAGGAGCCAATCCTGCCCGAGCTGGCCGGCCATGGAGGGGATCGCCGCGCCGTTGCGCGCGACCAGCATCAGGGCGGCGACGGCCGCCAACACGCCCGACAGGACATGGCAGAGAATGAACACGCGCCCGACCCGCACGCCCGACAGCTCGGCGGCTTCGGGCCGCGCGCCGGCGGCCAGCATCTCGCGCCCGAGCGCGGTGAAGCGATAGAGATAGACGAGCGCCAGCATGACCGCGAGCGTCACCAGAAGCAGCGGCGAGACCGAGCCCGCGATCTTGGCGCGGCCGAGGGCGAGGAAGTCTGGCGGCAATTGACGGAAGGACTCGGCGCGGGTGAGATAGATCATCGCGCCGAAGAAGATGCTCATCGTCGCCAGCGTGATGATGAAGGAATGCAGGCCCGTGCGCACCACGGTCCAGCCATTGACGAAGCCGAGCGCCGCGCCGGTGCCGAGCCCGACCAGAACCGCCAGCGGCCAGGGCAGGCCGAGACGCTCCACCGCGAAGCCGAAGCTCATGGCCGCGCAGACGCCGATCGCGCCGACCGCGAGATTCAGCCCGCCCGTCACGATCACGGCCATCATGGACAGGCCGATCACGATGCCGACCGCGGCCGTGCGCCCCAGGGTAAAGAGATTGAAGGGGGACAGGAAGCCGTTGGCGAAACTCGCGAACCCTAAGCCGAACAGGAGGATCAGGACGAGAAGGCCGAACTCGTTGGACAGAAGCAGGCCGGGGCCGGTTCGCGGTCTTCCGGGGCTCAAGGCCTTGGCGTCGTCGAGAGTCATCGCGTGGCTCCTGCGAAAAATTCGTTCGGTCGGCGGGTGGCCCCCGCGCCGATGGGAGGCGGGGCCGCGCCGGAAGGCGGGGGCGAAAGCGGCTGGGAGCTTTGGAGCGGGAGGGCGGCGGCGCGTTCACCAAGCCTCCGCCGCCTCTCGCGGCGAAGGCGAGATCATGCCTCGGCGGCAACAGCGCTTGGCATCGCCCGCTTCAGGCGGCGGGCCGGATCAGGTGCATTCGCCCCTCCCCCGCCCGCCGGAGCACTGGCCTCAGGGACAGGTCAGATAGGTGGTCGCGAAGTCCGCGAGCAGCGTCTTGGTCTTGTCGCGCATGGCGTCGACATAGGTGTCCACCTGATCGGCGGCGACGAAGATCGTGCCGGAATCGATGAACTTCGATGTCAGGGCGTTAGCCTTGAAGGGCGCGTCGGCCTTGACCGTGCAGCCGTTGCGCAGCTTGTCGAGCGCGAAGGCGCCGATATAGCCCTGGCCATAGGGATTCTGGAGCATGGTGCCCGACACGAACCCGTCCTTGATCGCCTTCAGCACCACCTCATCATGGTCGATGCCGACCATCTTGATGCGCTTGTCGCCGATCTTGCGCAGCGCGTTGGAGGCGACCACGGCGGGCACCCAGGCGGTGGTCACGATGCCGTCCACCTCGCTCGCGTGCGCCGCGAGATAGGCGTTGATCTTCTCTTCGGCGGGCTCGGGCGCGTCGATATCGGCGATGACCTGAACCACCGTCGCGCCGCCCTCCTTGGCCGCCTTTTCCACCGCGTCGATGCGCAGCTGGGTGTTGGGGTCGACCAGGAAGCCGGTGAAATGGGCGATGCGCTTGCCCGGACCCAGAACCTTCAGAAGCTCCTTGGTGCCGAGATAGGCCGAATTGCCGGTGTCGGTGCCCAAGCAGAAGGCGGCTTCCGACGGGTCCTTCAGGCAGCCCGCGCCAGTCACGACGGGCGCGCCGTTGCCGACCAGTTCGGAAACCGTCGAGGCCGTGCCGACGCTGTCGCCGGGGAAGATCAGGAAGCCGTTATAGCCCTGGCTCAACATGCTTTCGAGCAGCTGGTTCTGCTGGCTCAGCTCCCATTTCTGGGGAACCTTGTAGTCCGCGCCGGCCAGACCGAAATCCTTCGCCGCGTCCTTGGCCGCCTGATCCCAGGCCGAAAAATACGGATGAGGGCCGCCCGGCACCAGCCCGATGCGGCTATCGTCGGCGGCCAAAGCGGCCGAGCCGCAGCCCAGAAGGAAAGCCGCTCCCATGAGACAGCGATTGAAATGGCGCATGATCGATCTCCCTGACGTCTCTTGGTCGCTGCCCCGTTCCACTCCGGCCTCCCAGAGCCCACCGAACCGGCTTGCATCTCACTCTGCAATCCTAGTATCCTTGTATCCAAGCTGCAACGGGATTTTCTCATGACGCGCTCGACAGCCGGCCAACAGGTCGCCGAACGGCCCTCGGGCGCGCCGCAGGATGGCGGCCTGGGCCAGCTCGCGCTGGTGCTCGACCGACGCGGCTCGGTGGCCGATCAGGTGCATGCCGCGCTGCGCAAGGCGATTCTCGACGTGTCGCTGACGCCCGGCGCGGCGATCAGCGAGAACTCGATCTGCCGCCAGTTCGAGGTGTCGCGCACGCCGGTTCGCGCGGCGATCCAGCGCCTGTCCGAAGAAGGGCTGGTGGATGTCTTCCCCCAGCAGGGCAGCTTCGTGTCGCGCATCAAGATCGGCGGCATCCACGACAGCCATTTCGTGCGCCGCACGCTGGAAATCGCGCTGGTGCGCGAGGCCGCAGCGCGCTGGACGCCGGAGGCCGGGGCGCGCCTTGGCGCCATCCTGCGCGCACAGGAAGACAGTATCGCGGCGGGCGACGTGGACGGGTTCCACCGCGAGGACGAACGCTTCCATCAGCTGATCGCCGTCGAGGCCGGGCGCGAGGGTGTCTGGCCGCATATTCTGGCGACCAAGGCGCAGCTCACCCGCTTCATCCGCTTTTCCGGCAATTCGGAGCGCCTGCCCGTCGTGGTGGAGGAGCATCGGCGCATCGGAGAAGCACTCGGCGCGCGAGATGCCGACGCGGCGGAGGCGGCGCTCACCGCCCATCTCGATAAGATTTTCATCCTGTTCGAACACATGCCCGACGAGGAACGTCGGCATTTCGAACCTTGACCTCATCCAACCAGGAAGGGCGCGAGCCTATGGAACTCAACGGCAAGGTGGCGGTGGTCACGGGCGCGTGTGGCGGCATCGGGCGCTCGATCGTTCAGGCGCTGGCTGCCTCGGGCGTGCGGCTGGCGCTGGTGGACCGCGAGGCCGCGAGCCTTGCCGCCTTGTGCGCCGAGCTTCCCGTCGAGGCCGAGGGCTTCGCCATGGACCTCGCCGACCCGGAGGCCGTTCAGGCGGGCGCATCGTCCATTCTCCAGCGCTTCGGCACGGTGGACATTCTCGTCAACAATGCGGGCATTCTTTCGCCCGACAAGCTGGACGCGGTGACGCTCCAGCACTGGCATGCGCTGATGGCGGTCAATCTCGACGCGGCGCTGCTTCTCTCCCAAGCCTTCGTGCCGGGCATGAAGGCGAAAAGCTGGGGCCGGCTCGTCAATATCTCGTCCTATGCCTGGAAGTCCGGCGGCCTCACCGCCGGCACGGCCTATTCGGTGTCGAAGACGGCGCTGGTCGGGCTCACCTTCTCGCTCGCGCGCGAACTCGCGGGTTCGGGCATCACGGCCAATGCCGTCGCGCCCGCCTATGTCGTCTCGCCCATGATCCTCGACCAGCTGACGCCCGAGGCGCTGGAGCGCCAGCGCAAGGCCATCCCGGTCGGCCGTCTCTGCCAGCCCGAGGAAGTGGCCCATGCCGTCTCCTTCCTCGTTTCGCCACTCGCCGGCTTCATCACCGGCGAGGTGATCGACATGAACGGCGGCATGGAATTCGGCTGAGCCCGCTCGCTCGCCCTCCCTCCTCTTCATCCTGCCGAGATCGCCATGACCGACCGCCCCCGCCTGTCCGACGCAACGCTGCCGCTTCTGCCGCCCGGCATCGGGCGCGTCGCCTATGAGAGGGGCGCAGCGCGGGCCGGCATCGTGCATCTCGGCCTCGGCGCCTTTCATCGCGGGCATCAGGCCGTTTTTGCCGACGATGCTCTGGCGCGGGGCGAGATGGGCTGGGGCGTGGTCGCCGCCTCGCTGCGCTCGCCCGAAACGCGCGACGCGCTGGCGCCCCAGGGCGGGCTCTACACCTTTGCTCTCAGGGACGGGGCCAAGGTCGAGGCGCGCGTCATCGGCTCGCTCCTGCGCATCCTCGTCGCGCCCGAAGACCCGGAGGCGCTCGTCGCCGCGCTGGCCGACCCGGATGTGAAGATCGTGACGCTGACCGTGACCGAGAAGGGTTATGGCATCGACCGCGCGACCGGCGGGCTGGACCGGGCGGAAGCAGGCATCGCGGCCGATCTTCGCCCCGGCGCCATACCCTCCACGGTGCTGGGCTTTCTCGCGGCGGGGCTCGACCGGCGTCGGCTGGCCGGCGCGCCGCCCCTCACCCTCATTTCCTGCGACAACCTGCCGAAGAATGGCGAGATGCTGCACCGCGTTCTCCGCGAATTCGCCGCCGAGAAGGACGAAGCGCTGGGGCACTATGTCGAGCGCGAGATCGCCTGCCCCTCCTCCATGGTGGACCGGATCGTGCCCGCGACGACAGATGCCGACCGCGAGGTGATCGGCGCGCTGACCGGGCTTGATGACGCCTGGCCGGTTCTGGCCGAGCCGGCCTTCGACTGGATCATCGAGGATCGCTTCGTCGGGGACCGCCCGCCTTTCGAGGCAAGCGGCGTGCGCTTCGTGAGCGATGTCGAGCCCTACGAGCATATGAAGCTGCGGCTTCTGAACGGCGCGCACACCGCGATTGCCGCGATCGGGAGGCTGGCCGGTTTGGAGACCGTGCCCGAGACCGTCCGGCATCCGGCCGTCCAAGCGTTTCTGGCGCGCTTCTGGGCCGAGGCCGAGCCGACGCTTTCGATCGACCCCACCATGGCGCGCGCCTATCGCGAGGCGTTGCTGCCGCGCTTTTCCAACCCGGCGCTGCCGCATCGCACCGCGCAGATCGCGACCGACGCTTCGCTGAAAGTGCCCCAGCGCCTCGTTGCGCCGCTGCGCGAGCGGCTGGCGCGGGGCGAAAGCGTCGAAGCGCTGACCTGCGCCATCGCCGCCTGGGTCCGATCGTGCGGCGGCGTCAACGACGCGGGCACCTCCTATCCGGTCAGCGATCCCGCGCTGATGGCCTGGGCTGGCCGCCCGAAACAGCCACTCGCGCCCGCTGAGGAAGCCTCGGCCTTTCTCGGCTTCGAAGCCGTGTTCGGCCGTGATCTCATGCAGAACGACAGCTTCGCCGCCGCGCTTCGAGAGGCGGTGTCCGACATCGCGGAGATGGGCGTCCTCGCCACGCTGGAACGCCGCTTTGGCTGCGTGTAGCCGTGAGGCGGTCACTGCCGTCAAACGACATCGCCCCCTCGAAACGAGAGGGCAACGCGGCGGGTCAGCCCGATGCTTCGCCGGTTAGGCGTAGTAGTCGGGCGCGTGCTTGAAGGTCGGCCAGGCGTCCGGGTCGTGCCCCGTCACAACCGTCGCGCCGGTCCGCTCGGCCAGCGTGCGCATCTTCTGGACCGAGCGCACCGTGTCCACGGTGGAGGCGAGGAAGCCTGGCAGCGCCTTTTCGTCCCAATGGTCGAGCGTATAGGCGGCGTCGATGGTGAGCAGCATGGGCTTCGACTGCGGCAGGCGCACGAGGAAGGACTGATGACCCGGCGCATGGCCCGGCGTGAAGACCGTGGTCAGCGTGCCGTCGCCATAGATGTCGTAATAATCGTCCGCCTCACCGTTCAGGAACTGCCATTTCAGGCCGGGCTTGTCGAAATCCTTGCGGATATAGCCGCCCGCCGCGAACCAGTCCGGCGTGAAGGCATATTCGTATTCCGAGCGCTGGACGATATGCGTGGCGTTGGGGAAGCGCCCGATCGCGCCGGTGTGGTCGAGATGGAGATGCGACTGCACGACATAGCGCACGTCGGCGGGGTCGAAGCCCAGCGCCTTGACCTGATCGACGCAGCCCTGGTCCTTGTCCAGGACCGGCCAATAGACATCGCAGATGCCGCCCCAATGGCCGCGCGGGTCGCTCGCCACCTCGATGGCGTTGCCGCCGTCGATGATCGTATGCCCCTTGGGATGGGTGATCAGGAAGAAGGGAACGGGGATCTCGTAATCCGCGCCATTGCCCTGGTTCATCTTGATGTTGTGGACCTTGCACTTCAGCGTTCCCGACTGAAGCATGTAGAGCCGGATGTCCGTCATTCATTTCCTCCCTGGAGACCATGTATGGGTGTTGGAGAAAGGCGTCAAAACGCCTCGGTGTAGAGCGCGAGCGCGTCGGCTTGCGTGACCTCGACCGGATTGTTCACGAGAAGCCGCGTCTGCTTCATGGCGTCGGACGCCAGAAGCGGCAGGCTGTCTTGCGTGACGCCGACATCGCGCAGGCGACGCGGCGCGCCGCTCTCGTCCATCAGGCTCTGCATGGCGGCAACGAAAGCGTCGGAGCGCGCGGAGGCATCGCCCGCGCCCGGCACGCCGAGAACATCGGCCAGCTCGGCATAAAGTGGCGCTGCGGCTGCCGCGTTGAAGCGCAGCACCGGCCCCAGCATCAGCGCGTTCGAAAGCCCGTGCGGGATATGGTAATGGCCGCCCAACGGATAGGCGAGCGCGTGGACCGCCGCGACCGGCGAGTTGGCGAAGGCCTGCCCCGCCAGCATCGCGCCGAGCAGCATCGCCTCGCGCGCCGCGCGGTTGGAGCCGTCGCGGCAGGCGGCCACGAGATTGGCGCCGAGCAAGCGCAGCGCCTCCCGCGCGAGCGCGTCGGAGAGCGGGTTCTTCTTGTGCCGGCTCGTATAGGCCTCGATCGCATGGACCATGGCGTCGATGCCGGTGGCAGCCGTGTGGATCGCTGGCAGGCCGACCGTCAGCTCGCCGTCGAGCAGCACGTAATCGGCATAGAGCTGGGGCGAGACGACGCCCATCTTTGTTGTCTCGCCGGTGGTTAGGATGGAGATATTGGTGACCTCCGATCCCGTGCCCGCCGTGGTCGGCACCAAGGCGAGGGGCAGGCGCGAGCCCTTCACGTTGCCGATACCGTAAAGCTCCGAGAGAGGCTGCTCGGACACCTCAAGAACGGCCACGAGCTTGGCCACGTCCAGCGAGGAGCCGCCTCCGAGCCCCACCACGATGTCGCAAGCCGCCGCCTTGGCCTTTGCCACGGCGTCCAGCAGAACGGCTTCCGGCGGATCGGCCACCACGGCGTCGAAGATCGTGACGGTGAAGCCGGCGGCTTGAAGATCGGCCGCGATCGGAGCGATCAGCTCGGCCTTCACCAGCCCCGCATCGGTGACGAGAAACGCGCGCCGCGCCGCGAAGCGGTCGCCCAGGCGCTGGCCGAGATGCTGCGCGCCCGACCATTCGACTTGGATAGCCGGCACGGTGCGAAATTCGAAACTGTTGATGGTCATCAAGGCCTCCCAACCGATGGGTTCAGCGCGGCCACGACCGTCCGCTCGGCCGGCGGCAGCGCTTCGAAACGGATGTTGGTGCGGCGCGTCTCAGCGCAGCGCCGAGCACCAGTATTTCACCTCGAGATATTCCTCGATGCCGTGATGCGAGCCTTCGCGCCCGAGGCCGGACTGCTTGACGCCGCCGAAGGGCGCGACCTCGTTGGAGATCAAGCCTGTGTTGTGGCCGACCATGCCGTATTCCAGCGCTTCGGCGACGCGCCATGCGCGCTTGGCATTCTCGGTGTAGAAGTAGGAGGCAAGGCCGAACTCGGTGTCGTTGGCGAGCGCGATCACCTCCTCCTCGGTTTCGAAGCGGAAGAGCGGCGCGACCGGGCCGAAGGTTTCCTCGCGCGCGACACGCATCTCCGATGTCGCGCCCACGAGCACGGTCGGCTCGAAGAAGAGCCCGCCCAACGGATGGCGTTTGCCGCCGGTGACAAGGCGCGCCCCTTTGGCCAGCGCGTCGGCCAAATGGCTCTCGACCTTTTCTACCGCCGCTTCGTCGATCAAGGGGCCGATCAGGACGCCCGGCTCGGTGCCGCGACCGACGGGAAGCGCGGCCACGCGGGCGGCGAGCTTCTCGGCAAAGACGTCGAACACGCCGGCCTGCACGTAGAGCCGGTTGGCGCAGACGCAGGTCTGGCCGGCATTGCGGTATTTGGAGGCGATCGCGCCTTCCACGGCGGCGTCGAGATCGGCATCGTCGAAGACGATGAAAGGCGCGTTGCCGCCCAGTTCCAGCGACAGGCGCTTGATGGTTGGCGCGCACTCGGCCATCAGGATGCGCCCGACCTCGGTCGAGCCCGTGAAGGAGAGCTTGCGCACCGTGTCGCTGCCCGTCAGCACGCCGCCGACCGTGCGCGACTCGCCCGTGAGGATCTGCAGAACGCCGGCCGGGATGCCCGCTTCCTCGGCCAGAACGCCGAGCGCCAGCGCGGTCAGCGGCGTCTGCTCGGCGGGCTTCACGATCATGACGCAGCCCGCCGCGAGCGCGGGGGCGGCCTTGCGGGTGATCATGGCGGCGGGGAAGTTCCAGGGCGTGATGGCCGCGCAAACGCCGACCGGCTGTTTCAGCACCATCAGCCGCTTGTCGGCCTGCGGCGCGGGAATGACCTCGCCATAGACGCGCTTGGCCTCCTCGGCGAACCATTCGATGAAGGACGCGGCGTAGAGAACCTCTCCCCTGGCTTCCGCCAGCGGCTTGCCCTGTTCGGCCGTCATCAGCGCTGCGAGATCGTCGGCATTCGCCACGATCAGTTCGAACCAACGGCGCAGGATCCTGGCGCGCTCCTGCGCGGCGAGCCCGCCCCAGGACTTGAAAGCCCTGCCCGCCGCCTCGACCGCCTGGCTGACCTCCGCCGCGCTCAGCGAGGGAACGCGCGCAATCAGCGACCCATCGGCGGGATCGTGCACCTCGATCGTGGCACCGCTCGAAGCGCTCGACCAAGCGCCGTCGATGAGGCAAGCGTCTCGCAAGAGATGCGGAGATCGAAGCTGAACCAAGGGAACCTCCGGCTGACTCGACACTCAAGTTCGGCTAATGGAACAAAGCTCCACTCTGTGAACCGATACTGTTTGCCATGAAAGGAATTGTCAAGCCGGGGTCGCGCGCTTTGACGCAGGCCGGCAACCTGGCAACCGCTGGCGCTTCGACGCCCAGCCGAGGTGCAGGGCCTCCCCGGAAAGCGCGTCGAAGCCGCTCGCGGCGACCGATATTGCGTGGGAACTGGGCTTCATCAAAAGCTCTGCCTATAGGCCGACTGCGACCACGCCCTCAGTTCGAGCTGGCGACGCGGCTGCGGACCGGCGGTCTCGTCCCGGCCCTTGGCAGATGCGCTGGGCGAGCGGTTTCCTCGGCCGGACCGAGATCAGCGGTGGGATACCAAAGCCAACTCGCGGGCGAGACCGATCTCCTCAGGCAGCGCGGCTTTGCGATGACGATGGCCGCGGCGCGAGGGCATGATCTGCTTGGGCGCGTCGATCCGGGACCATTCCGGCCGCGCCATCGCCGGCATCGCCGTAAGTCTCATCCCCGGCGAGGCGAACGCGCCGACTCTGGGGAAGCTCGGAGCCGACATTCGCGCGGCCGCTCAGACCCTGGCGCGCCGTCTGGGGAATTGAAAGCGCACGTTCGCGGACGGATGGCCGGCCGGAGACCTTGGCGTCCGGGCGCGATGCCCTCCGCCTGAATGCCGTGCCGGATATACCGACGTATAGTCGGATTGACCCAATGCCCGCTCGGCCGAGGCCTGGCGCGGTGCTAGGAGTTCGGCAGCTGCAACGCGCTTGTCCGGCAGGTGTGCCGAGGAAGGAAGTCGCCCGCACAGGGCTTCCATGCTCCGGCAGACCGGGCTCGCGCGGTGCGGGCTCTTCATGCGCGGACGCTCTCGCCGCCCCGGCCTGAGCGCTCGCGACCAATCGACCGCTCGAACCGCCCATTCCTGACGTGACACGCCCCCGGCCGCTGGCTGGCGGGGTCGCCGGCGTTTGGGCGCGAGGGGTCCAAAGGAGGTGGGATCATGGCTTTCTTTCTCGCGCCCTCCCGCGCCGGCGGGGCGACGGGCATCGTGTCGTCGCTGGGCAAGGCCAGCATCTGGGCGGATACCGCCGCGCTCGTGCTGCTGGCCGGTGTGGCGGTGATGGTGGTGCATGGCGCGGAGGAAGCGCGCCAGCCGCTCGACCTGTTGCAGCAGCTGCCGATCACGCTCGATCCCGCCCGCCTGCCCGATTATGCGCTGCGCACGACGCTGCGCATGTTCGCAGCCCTCGCCGCCTCGCTCCTCTTCACCTTCACGGTCGCGACGCTGGCCGCCAAGAGCCGCAAGGCGGAACTGATCATCGTTCCAGCCCTCGACATTCTCCAATCGGTGCCGGTGCTGGGCTTTCTCACCTTCACGGTGACCTTCTTCATGGGCCTGTTTCCCGGTCAGCAGCTCGGGGCCGAATGCGCCTCGATCTTCGCGATCTTCACGGGCCAAGCCTGGAACATGGCGTTCAGCTTCTACCAATCGCTGCGCACCGTGCCGGCCGATCTCGACGAGGTGTCGCGCCAGTTCGGCTTCTCGGCCTGGCGGCGCTTCATCCGGCTGGACCTGCCCTTCGCCATGCCCGGTCTCGTCTGGAACATGATGATGTCCATGTCGGGCGGCTGGTTCTTCGTGGTGGCGTCCGAGGCCATCACCGTCGGCGACAAGACCGTGACGCTGCCGGGCATCGGCTCCTGGCTGGCGGTCGCGATCGAGCGCAAGGATTTTGGCGCGGTGGCGCTGGCCGTGGGCGCGATGGCGGTGGTGATCCTTCTCTACGACCAGCTCCTGTTCCGGCCGATCGTCGCCTGGGCCGACAAGTTCCGCTTCGAGCAGACGGCCTCGCAGACCCGGCCCAAAAGCTGGGCCTATGATCTCGTGCGGCGCACGCGCCTCGTGAAGAAGCTCGCCTTTGTTCTCGCCGCGCCCTTCCGCTTGGTCGAAACTCTCCGCCTGCCGTCCCTGCCCCACCCCCGCCTTCCCGCGATCGGGCGCACCACGGCCGGGGCGATCAACCGGGCCTGGGTCGGGCTGGTGCTCCTGGGCTGCGCCTGGGGGCTGTGGCAACTCGCGTCCTTCATCACCGACAGCCTGACGATGGGCGATATCAAAGAAGCCTTTCTCTTGGGCCTTGCCACGCTCGCCCGTGTCGCGGTGCTCACGGTTATCGCCAGCGTCATCTGGGTGCCGGTCGGCGTCTGGGTCGGCTTGCGCCCGCAATGGGCCGAGCGGGTGCAGCCGGCGGCGCAGTTTCTCGCGGCCTTCCCTGCCAATGTCCTGTTTCCCTTCGCCGTGGTCGCGATCTCGACGCTGCATCTCGACCCCAACATCTGGCTGTCGGTCCTGATGGTGCTGGGCACGCAATGGTACATTCTCTTCAACGTCATCGCCGGGGCGACCGCGATCCCGACCGACCTGAAGGAAGCCAGCGGCATTTTCGGCATCAGGGGCTGGCAATGGTGGCGCCAGCTCGCACTGCCGGCGATCTTTCCCTATTTCGTCACCGGCGCGCTCACGGCGTCGGGCGGCTCCTGGAACGCCAGCATCGTGGCCGAGACAGTTTCGTGGGGCGACACCAAACTCGAGGCGGCGGGCCTCGGCTCCTATATCGCCAATGCCACGGCGGCCGGCGACTATCCGCGCGTCGCGCTCGGCATCGCCATGATGAGCCTCTTCGTCATCCTCTTCAACCGCACCGTCTGGCGGCCGATGTACCGCTATGCCGAGCGGCACCTTCGCCTCAACTGATCTCCAAGCGGGAGTGCGCGCCATGAACGCGATCCAGACCCAGCCCCTCGTCGAAGTGCGCGGTGTGCGCCATGCCTATGGCAAGGCGAACGGAGCGGAAACCCTCGTCCTCGACGACGTGAACCTCACTCTTTACGACAACGAGATCGTCGGCCTGCTCGGCCGCTCGGGCTCGGGCAAGTCCACGCTCCTGCGCTCCATCGCCGGGCTGATCCAGCCGAATGTGGGCAGCGTCACCTTTCCCAAGGCCAATGGCCCGACCAGCGTCGGCATGGTGTTCCAGAGCTTCGCGCTCTTTCCCTGGCTCACGGTTCTCGAAAATGTCGAGGCGGGGCTGGAAGCCAAGCGCGTGCCACGCGAGGAGCGGCGCAAGCGGGCGCTCGCCGCCATCGACCTGATCGGCCTCGACGGGTTCGAAAGCGCCTATCCCAAGGAGCTTTCGGGCGGAATGCGCCAGCGCGTCGGCCTTGCCCGCGCCCTCGTGGTCGATCCGGCGATCCTCCTGATGGACGAGCCTTTCTCGGCGCTCGACGTGCTGACCGCCGAAACGCTGCGGACCGATCTCCTCGACCTCTGGTGCGAAGGGCGCATGCCGATCCAGTCGATCCTGATCGTCACGCACAATATCGAGGAAGCGGTGCTGATGTGCGACCGCATCTGCGTCTTCTCCTCCAATCCCGGCCGCGTCATCGCCGAGATCAAGGTGGACCTGCCGCAGCCGCGCAACCGGCAGGACCCGAGCTTCCGCGCTATGGTCGAGGACATCTATGTGCGCATGACCACCCGCCACGAGGCCGACCATCACAAGGAAGGGCTCTTCCCCGGCACAGGCATCGGCATGGCGCTGCCGCGCGTCTCCACCAACTCGCTCGCCGGGTTGATGGAGGCCATCGCCGCCCCGCCCTATCACGGAGAGGCCGATCTACCCCGGCTCGCGGCCGAGCTGCAATACGAGGCGGACGATCTGTTCCCGATCGCCGAAGTGCTGCAGCTCCTGCGCTTTGCCGAACTCGGCAATGGCGACATCAGGCTGCTGGTCGCCGGGCGGCGCTATGTCGAGGCGGAGGTGGACCAGCGCAAGCAGATCTTCGCCCAGCATCTCCTGAGCTACGTGCCGCTGGCGGCCCATGTGCGCCGGGTGCTGGACGACCGCCCGACCCACCACGCCCCCGCCCGCCGCTTCCGCGACGAGTTGGAAGACACGATGACGGAAGAGGACGCCGCGCAGACGCTGAAGTCGATCATCCAGTGGGGCCGCTATGCCGAGACCTTCGCCTATGACGAAGGCGCGGACCTCTTCAGCCTGGACAATCCCAGCTGAAGGGAAGCGTCAACGGGCCTGACACGCGCCTGTGATGAAGCTCTGCCATGAGCTTCATCCCGCCTTCCCCTTCTTCGGGACCGACACCCATGTTCGACCATCTGCCGGAAACGGCGCTCAATCTCTTCGCGGCTCTGGTGCTCGGATGCGCGATCGGCTTCGAGCGGCAATGGCACCAGCGCATGGCGGGCCTGCGCACCAACACGCTGGTGGCGATCGGCGCCGCGATCTTCGTCACCTTCGCCGCGCTCTTTCCGGGCGAATCCAGCCCGACGCGCATGGCCGCGCAGGTCGTCTCAGGGATAGGCTTTCTGGGCGCGGGCATCATCTTCAAGGAAGGGCTGAACGTGCGCGGCCTCAACACGGCCGCCACGCTCTGGTGCTCGGCGGGCGTCGGCACGCTGTGCGGCGCGGGCTTCTATCCGCATGCCGCCGTCTGCACGCTCTTCGTCATTTGCGTGAACCTGCTCCTGCGCCCTCTGGTGCGCGCCATCGAACTGCGCCTGCCGCTCGCGCCCGATCTGAAGAGTCTCTACACGATCTCGATCGTCTGCCATGGCGAGCGGGAGGCCGATGTGCGCGGCCTGCTGCTGCGCGATGTGGGAACCCATCTCCACATTCAGGAAATCGAAAGCACCGATATCGAAGACTCCAACCGGGTGGAGGTCAACGCGATCATGCGCGCCGACCAGCGGCAGGACCGCCTGGTGGAGCAGATGATCGGGCGGCTGAGCCTGGAGCCGCTCGTCACCTCCGCGCGCTGGCGGTTCGAGCGCGTCTGAGGTTCGAAAGCTGGCATGAAGGCAGGCGCAATGCAGACGGGTGCGGAGGAGACGAGACGCGAGGCGGCCAGACGGCCGCGCTGGCGTCTGGCCGCGCTGGCTCTTCTCACGGCCCTCATCTTCATCGCCGACACGGCCACGCATTTCGAGATCGCCGTCGCGGTGTTCTATACGGCGGTGATCCTACTGGCGGTGGATGCGCTGTCGGTGCGGGGCGTCGTGGCGCTCGCCTGGTTCTGCGCCTTTCTGACGGTGCTGAGCCTGTTTCTGACACGCGCCGGGGCCTTCGACTCGGGGCTCGCCAACTGCGTGATCAGCGTTCTCGCCATCGCCGTCACCACCTATCTCTCGCTGAAACTCGTCGCCGCCAAGGCCGCCGTCTTCGCCGCGCAGGCCAAGCTCGGGCAGATGGCGCGCCTGACGCAGCTCGGCGAACTCACCGCCTCCATCGCGCACGAGGTCAACCAGCCGCTCGCCGTCATCACCACCAGCGCTCAGGCCGCGCGCCGCTGGCTGGACCGCGAGCCGCCCGAGCCCGAGCGCGCCCGCGCGGCGCTCGATCGCGTCATCGACGCGGCCAGCCGGGCGAGCGACGTCATCCTGCGCGTGCGCGGCCTCGCCAAGGGCGAGAAGCCACACAAGACGCGCCTCGACCTCAACGCCATGCTCCTGACGGCGCTCGATCTCGCGCAAGCCGAGATCGAGCGCAACGGCATTGCGGTGACGCTCGATCTCACTGACGCGCTGCCGCCCATCCTGGCGGACGAGGTGCAGATGCAGCAGGTCGCGGCCAATCTGCTTCTCAACGCCATCGAGGCGATGAGCGCGGTGCCCCCCACCAGGCGCGAACTCGCCATCGCCTCCTTCCGCGAGGATTCGGGGCATCTGGGCTTTTCCATCACCGACACGGGCGTCGGCCTCGGGGCGAACGCGCTCGAACATCTGTTCGATTCCTTCTGGACCTCCAAGGAAGGGGGCATGGGCATCGGCCTCACCATCAGCCGCTCGATCGTGGAAGCGCATGGCGGGCGCATCTGGGTGACCTCCGAGCCGCGACCGGGCGCCGTGTTCCGCTGCACCTTGCCCCTGCCCGAAAAGGACCACGCATGACCCCGCCCCCGCAGGCGCCCCTCGTCTTCATCGTGGACGACGATCCGAGCGTGCGCGAGGCGGTGGCCGATCTCCTGGCCTCGGTCGATCTCGAAGCGCGCTCTTTCGGCTCGGTGGCGCAGTTCCTCGCCGCCGAGCAGCCGAGCATCCCGAGCTGCCTCGTCTTGGATATCCGAATGCCCGGCCAAAGCGGCCTCGAATTCCAGAAGGATATGGGCGCGAAGGGCCTGCGGATGCCCGTCATCTTCATCACCGGCCATGGCGACATCGAAATGTCGGTGCGCGCCATGAAGAACGGGGCGATCGAATTCCTCACCAAGCCCTTCCGCGACCAGGACTTGATCGACGCGATCCAGGAGGGGCTGAAGCGGGATCGGGCGCGGCTCGAAGCCGACGGCGCGCTCGCGGATCTCCATCGCAACTGGCAGTCGCTGTCGCCGGGCGAGCGTCAGGTCATGGTGATGGTCGGTCGCGGTCTTCTCAACAAGCAGATCGCCGGCGAACTCGGCCTCAGCGAGATCACCGTCAAGGTTCGGCGCGGACATGCCATGCGCAAGATGCAGGCGAAATCCCTGGCCGATCTCATTCGAATGCTCGATCGCCTCGGCAGCGCCGCGACGGACGCGTAGACGGTTGGGGGCTGACGTCCTGTTCCGAGCCCTCGCAAGGGAGGGCCGGGAACGGCTTTCATCCGGTGCTGCCTGAAGGGCGTGGAAGCGGCCGCGAGGAGAGCGCGGTTCACGGCCCGAACACCCGGTTGGCGAGCAGGCATGACACCAGCCGCCATCCTCCGTGCGCCCCACCGCCGCCCGAAGGCGATCAGCTACAGCCCATCGCCTCAGCCGTCGTTCGGGAAGCGGCCCCGCGCCTGATCGAGGGCGGCGAGGCCCCGAACGCCTTCGCGGTTGCCGGTGCGCGCGACGGCCGAGAAGACCTGCCGCGCATCGGCCCAGCGGCGCAGTTCCAGATAGGCATAGCCGCGCAGAACCATGAGGTCGAGCCGCTCGGAGGCGATGCGAGCACGCTCGTCCAGCGCCTGCAAGGTCTCCACCGGGCGCTTGGCCTCGAAGGCGCTGGTGGCGCGGGCCGAGAGGATGGCGGTGTCCAGCTCGATGCGGCGCGCGGCAGGCTGAAGCGAGCGTGTGGCCGCGATGGCGGCGCGGTCTCCGACGCCGAGGCGCAGATAGGCCAGACTCTCGCCATAGGACGCGTCCTGGCGCGTGCGCCCCTCGCCCCGCCGCGCCGCGCTCTCGAACGCTCCGGCTGCTTCCCGCGGGCGGTTGAGGTCGAGCAGGCACCAGCCGCGCGCCATCGCGGCCTCCGGCGAAAGCGTCGACGGATCGATCTCCGCGCCGCCGCATCCCCTTGAGGATGCGGACTTTGATGCCACGCGCCGGGCGGACGGGGCGCTGGCGGCGGGCGCGGATCGGGCGGATGGCGCGACGTAGGCGCGGCGTGTCGCAGGCGGCGTCTGGCCTTGCGCCATGGCGCTGCTGCCCGGCTGCGGCGAAGTGGAGGACATCCCCTGCGAGCCGGCACCGGCTCCCATCACTGCCGCGGCCGGCACGCCCGCATAGGCGGAGACGAACGAACCGGCTCCCGCTTCGCCGGACATCTCAGCCGCAGGTCCCGCACGCATCGAAGCTCCGGGATGTGAGCCCGCCATCTGCGTGGCACCGCTTATGGAGGAACTCGGCTGCGCGGTGGCGAAACCGGCGGCGGGGGCATTCGCCCCGGCTGGACCGACCATCGCTCCGCCCGGCTGCGCGGAGGTGCCGGATGGCGCGCCCGCATAAGACGCCCCCGCGCCCGCCATCCCGGCCATGGCCTGCGCCGACGCGCCCGGCTGCGCGGCGGCATAGGCCGTGGGGGGAACGGTGCCGCCGTCGCGCGCGGCCTGAGCGGCCGCGACCTCCGCCTGATCGGGGCGGCCGATCGCGGCGATGCGCGGCGAGCGGGGGCCGAAGGCGCGCTGGAGGCTGGCGAGACCCAGCTGATCGCCGAGGCGCTGGCGCACCAGCGCCAGACCATAGGCGGACGGCTCGTCGCCGCGCCGGAAGTCGAGCGCGGCGGCGAACCATTGGCCGGCGGTCACAAACTGGTTCAGCCCATAGGCATACCAGCCGAGCTGCTGGGCGCTCCCGCCATCGCGCGCCTGCCCGACGGCGGCGGTGATGCGCGCGAGCACATCGGGCTGAATGATTTGGCCCCCGCTCGCCGCCAGAAGATTGGCGGCGGCCGCAAGATACACGGCCCGCGCCCCGTCCGACGCCGTGCGCCATCGCGCTTTCGGCCTGGGCGAAGCGGCCGAGCGGAATGAGGGACAGGGCATAGCCTTGCGAGATCGTGGCGCTGTCGTCCCTGGCGCGGGCTCGCTCGAAATTCGGCAAGGCCCCTGCCGCATCGCCCCGGCGCAGCGCATACCAGCCCAGAAGTTCGGCATCGGACGCCCGGCCTTCGGGCGCATCGACCAACTTGCGGATCAACGCGAGATCGGCGTCGGAGACCTGCACCGACGCATCGTCCGCCGCCTTGGCGAGGCTCGCGCGGGCGAGATCGGCGCGCAGCGCGGCGAACTCGCCGACCCCGTCCGGCCCGCTGCGCTCGGCCGCCAAGAGCGGTTCGAGATCGGCGCGGGCCAGCCGCTGGCTCGCCATCTGGATCGTGGCGAGACGCTCGCCGGCATTGTCGCAATGGGTGAGGACGTAGAGATAGGCGTCCTTCGCGCGCTCGGGGCGCTTGGTTTCGGCAAAGGCGCGCGCCACGCGCCAGAGGCTGTCCACCTCCGAGCAGGTCAGGAGGCTCGGGGTCGAGGCCGCGATGCGGATGACACTTTCATATTGCTGGAGGTTCGAGGCGTTGACGAGTTGCAGGCGCGCTTCCGCCACCGCGACCCGCTCCAGAAGATCGGCGGGTGGCTGCCAGCCGGGCTGGCTCTCAGTCCGCGCCGCGATGGCCTCGCGCACCTCGCCCAGGCGTCCCTGCGCATAGAGTTGCCAGATGCGGTCCAGCTCGGGGTCGCCGGCCGGGGCGGCGGCCGGCAGATCGAACGGATTCTCGGGCGGCTGCCAGTTGGGATACAGGCTTTTGAGCCGCGCGATTTCCGCTTCCAGACGCCTCGTATCGCCCTGCTGCGCGAAATAGCGCAGCGCCGTCAGATCGACCTGCGGCGGCGCGGCGGCTGGCTCACTGGGGGCGGGTTGAGACGATGCGGGCGGTGGCGACGCGGCCTGCGCCGGAACCAGAGCCTGCGCCGGGTTCGATGTCTGCGCCTGCGCGACGAGCGCGCCGCTCGGCTCGGCTGCCATGGCGGTGCTCGGCGCGGTAGGCGGCGACAGGTCGTAGCCCTCGCGCCAGCCATGCATGGCGACGGACAGGCCGGCAATCGCGGAGAACGCGGCGAGGGTCTTCAGCGCAGACATTCGGGATGCCTCTCGTTGAGCATGTCGAGGGCGAGAAGGTGCAGGGTCGAAGGATAGTAGAGCGTCGGTGCGAAGCCGCGCAGATTCTCCGGCACGGGCGCTCCGTCCAGCACGCAGGCGACAGCGGCCGGAATGATGCGATAGCCGGGGTCGCTGAGCGTTTCCTTGGTCGCGCCACTGGCGAGATCCACGATCCGCAGGTTGCCATTCGCGTCTGTCATTCCCGCCGTGAGCTTGCGCAGGAGATCGGGATCCCCCCTCCTGCCCGCAGGAGATAGAGCGGCAGGCGCAGCGCGTTGTAGCCGAACTCGGCCGGGAAGCCGGCGGCGGGCTTGGGCCGCTGGGCCAGCGAGAGCCATTCGGGCGGCAGGGCGGCGTAGGTG
>NZ_BBWM01000026.1:0-2897 GCF_001463805.1 Aureimonas sp. D3
GCCATTCGGGCGGCAGGGCGGCGTAGGTGAGGACGCTGGCGAGAAGGTGCCGCCCGCCTGCCTCGGCCTCGCTCCAGTCATGGCCGGGCGCGAGCGCGGCGAGTTCGCCGAAGGCCTCGAACACCCAATAGGACAGGTTCACCACCGGCCCGTCCGCGCGCTCGCCCCGATCGAAGCCGGAGACGCCCGGCCGCAGCAGGGTCTGCCCATCATGGGCGAAGAGAAGGCGTGTGCCGATAGATCCCGCCAGCGTCGCGGCGGCCTCTGTCAGGTCGGACCTCTGCCATTTGGCCCCGCCCCGCGCGAGGCCGAGCGCGATCAGGATGTCGCCGTCGCTGGCGTCGTTGAGATCGGTGACGGGCGGCTCGGAGCCCGGCGTCCAGCGCCACGCGGCTAGCCCGTCGTCGCGCACCAGAAGCTGCGTGCGCGTGAAGCTCCAGATGCGGTCGAAATTGGCCTGGTCATCGGCCATCACGGCCAGAAGCAGGCCATAACCCTGCCCCTCGCTATGGCTGATGCCGTGATTGCCGGTGTCGACGATGCGCCCCGACGCGTCGAGGAAGCTGGCGCGGTAGCTCTCCCAAGCGCCGGATGGAAGCGAGGACGCGGCCATGGCAGGAGGTCCCCAAACCAGAAGCAGCGCGCACAGGAGAGGCTTCAGCGATCTCATTCGCGGTGACCCAAGGTTTGCACGAAGGCGGTGGTGGCGATGCCGAGCAGAAGCGCCACCACCACGATCAGCGAAGCATAGGCGAGAACGTTTTCCGACAGCCAGTTGGCGAGGATCAGGCGCATATTGGAAAAGGAAAAGGGCTGCGTCGGCACGAAGGACGCCGCGCCGACGGGCTGGCTGGCGGTGGTGCTCTCTTTTGGATCGAAGGCCGACACGCGCCCGACAAGCTGCACCCAGTTCGCCTCGCGCGCGACCAGCGCGATATTCTCTCTCAAGGCCGCCGTGCTCGGCGCGGTGAGAACGGTCCAGACGCCGGCCGGCCCCTCGCCCTGCCCGACCACCAATCCGTCATCCGCGCCGGGGGCAAAGGGCTGCTGGCTGGCGGGAAGCAGCCGAAGCCCGCCGGCCTCGATGTCGAAGGTCTCGCGCAGCCAGCTTTCCAGATCGGCGAGCGTCGCGCGCCAGCCGGAGGCCGTGCCGAACTGCTTCTGCCAGCCCTCCAGCGTCAGCGCGGGGGCGGCGGCCGGGCCGGGCGCCTGCCCGCCCCATTCGGCCGCGCGGGCGGGGTCGATATGGGCACGCGTCAGCGCTTCGGGCGGCAGTTGGCGCGTCGGCCCGATGAAGATCGCGTGCGAGCCGATGGACCCGGTCGGCGCGGGCGCGAGCCGCAGGGGAATGGCATGGCCCGCCGAAAAGGCGATGCGGCCGAGAAAGGTCGCGGCGGCGCTGAGGCCCTCCGCCCGATCGTCCGGCAGCACGACATCCACGGGATCGCGCGTGACATTGTAGGGAAAGCCGACGCCCTGAAAGGCCGAAAGATCGGGCACCCGCGCGATGCGGGCGAAATCGGGCACTTCGAGCCGCGAGGTATCGAACAGAGCGAAGCGCGGCGCGCCGCCGGTGGAGGTGCCCGGCCGGCAGCTCCGGTCGGCCTCGGTCAGAAGATTGGCCTCCAGCGCGATCGTGTTCACGCCGGGCCTGAGATGGCGCATCGTCATGCGCAAGGGAAAGCCGTCCAGCGCGCCGCTGCCCCCGCCGCCGATCGGCAGGGTCGTCGCGATATTGCCGTTCACATAGAGATTGACGAGGCTGCCCGGCAGAACCTCGCCGCTATAGGCGGCGTCCAGCCGAACCACGGCTTCGCCATAGGCTTCGGCGAAGAAATCGCCGGGCACCGCGACGGCGAACTCGGTGCGGAAACGCCGCCCGGCGAACTCCTGCGAGACGACGCCCAGTTCGCGGAAACTCAGCGCCCCGCCCTCGCGCATCAAGGGCGCGTCTGGCGCGCGCAGCGCGGGGTTGAGGATCGCCGGGCGCGGGGCGGCTCCCTCCCGGTCCACGAAGGAGACGATGCGCTCGGCGCCCGCCGCCACCTCGTCCCAGTTGGAGCCCGTAAGAGCCAGAACGCTCGATCCATCGGCGCGGCGCAGGAAGCTCGCGCCCCCGCTCGGGCTTGCGCTCAAGGCCCCCGCCAGCGCGCCGAAGGCGTCGGCCGGGGCGAGCACGACATCGAGCGTCCCGGCGCGGGCCGGTGGTACGCTGCCCTGCACGATCTCGACGCTCTGGTTGGGCATGGCGGTGAGAAGCGCCAGCCCCTGCGACAGGCGCATGAGGGCCGGGGCGGCGTCGCTGAGGTCTCCGGCGGGCAGCGCGAGGCGGATCAGCGTCAGCCCGTCGCCGTCGAGACCGGTGGCGCGCACGTCCTCCAGACGGCGCGGCGCGAAATCGGCGGCGCTTCCGGCGAATTCGAGAAAGGTGCGGCCCGAAGCCAGCGTCGTCCAGAGTTCGTAGGTGGAGGCGACGGTGCAGTCCGTCCTGTGCCGCAGAGTGCTTTCGACACCGATCGTGTTGAGGCCGGGGCGCAGCAGGCCGGCCGGCACGGCGACGGAGAGATCGCTCAACCCGTCCGACGAGGCGACGGGCGCGTCGATCAGCGGCATGTCGTTGACGAGCAGGCGCAGGCGCGACGCTTCGGGAGCCACCAGAATGGCGTTCTGATAGGCGATGTTGAGCCGGGCGGCGGCTTCCGCTTCCTCGCGCGTCAAAGTGATCGACCAGCGCCGCCGATCGATCTCGCCCGACAGAGCCAGCTCCGGTCCGGCGATGAGGTGGCGACGCCAGCCGGTGGAGGGGGCGGGTTGTGCGCTGGTGTTCGAAGCGGATGCCGGTGGCGCGGATGGAGGTACGGCAGTTGCGGGCGCCTCGGGCCTTACGGGGCTCGGCG
>NZ_BBWM01000027.1:0-34092 GCF_001463805.1 Aureimonas sp. D3
GAAAGGAGCGCCCCGAGCGTCAGCAGGACTACAAGCTCGGCCTGTTGGCCGACCGCTTCCCGGACGGGGACTTCACGCCCTTCCGCGACGCTCTCTACCTCGTGGACGCCAAGGACCCGCGCCGCACGCGCGTCCTCACGCGCGACGGCGCCTGGGTAGAATCCGACGACGAGAGCGGCACCGTCAGCATGTGGGGACCGCGCAGCGCGTCCGCCGCTGCCCTCGCCGAGGCCATCAGCGAATCGACGGGCTACGGCGTCGACAGGATCGAGCGCACCGCAGCGGCGGGGAAGCCGGGCAAGGGCCGCCGGAAGTCCGCCATGCCCGAGGAGGAGGCCATCACCCTCGCCGACCGCTGGCGCCGTCGCGGTTTCTCCGACGTGTCGGAATCCCCGGCCGGCGTGCGGGTCGGCCTCGGCGGCCGAAGCAGGTTGCTCGACCAGGGCGACCACGTCGATCTCCACGGCCCCGTCTCCGATGCCGCGCTGCGCGCGCTCGCGGCCAAGGCGGCCGAGGACTGGTCTGGCCGCTTGGAGTTGGACGGCCCGTGGCCCCCGGAGGTGCAGGCTCGCCTCTGGCTTGAGTGCCAGCGGCAGGGCGTGACCCTCGCCGGATACCAGCCGACGCCCGAACTCGCCGCAGCCTGGGCGGCCAAGGCGGGGTCCGTTGCGAGCACAGAAACGAAACTGCGCGCGGTGAAGGCCGAGACCCGCGAGGCCGACTTCCTCCTTGCGGCAGCGGCCGGGGACGTGGCCGCGTTGCGCAGGCTTGACCCGCCGCTCCGGGCCTTCGTCGCCTCGTTCCTTGACGACGACCAGCGCGCGGACCTCGTGAAGGCCGACCGCGAGGAGGTGGTTGCGTCCCTCCACGAGTTCCGCAAGTTCGGATTCCACGAACTCGACCGCAATCCGGACGCGGCGACCATCATCGCGCAGCCGACCGACCCGGCCCCAGCCTCGGCCGACGACTTCGAGCGACGGCTCTCGTAACCGGCGCGACCGCCGCCCTCGCATTCCGCCGCGAGGCCCGCGCCCTGCGCCGCTACGTCCGCGAACGCGCCGCCGGTCGGGCCGCCCCCGAGTGGGTCACATACGACGATCGGCTGTCCGCGTGGACGGCTGCGGCAAGTGAAGCGGCGGCCACTACGTCAGGCCGACCGTGGCGCCGCGTCCGGCAGTCCGGGGAGCTATGGTGCAGCACCCTCGGTCGCGACCTCACCGTGGCGCGCGACGATGACCTCCAGGCGGTTTTCGTGACGCTCGCCGACGACCTGTCGGCATGGCGGCGCCTCTTCCTAGACGCCGACCGCGACCCCTGTCGCTGCCTCACCGACTGGCGCGCCCGCGGCCGACGCCTCCTCACCGCCGTGTCCGCAGAGCCCGGAGCGTCGGTCGGAATCCTCGCCTCGCGGTTCGCCGATCGCGGCAGGGGCAAGCGCAGTCTGGCGGGCGTCTGAAACTGCCGCCTGGCACCCTGCCGCCGCAAGGACTGGCGGGGGTGGCCCGATGCCGCCAGTCCTTACGTCGGCTTCGCCGGCGGCGGCCGAGTGCCGCGCCGAATTGTTGACAGCCGGGCGATCCCGTCCGTACACAACGTGGGCCTCAACAGCGGGGGCGACGACGTGCGAAACCGGAAAGCGGTTCGCGAACAATGGCTTCCGGTGCCCTTTGGCAGTGTCCTGCCGGGCCCACCAATCCCCTTACCTACAGGCTCTTGAGCAACTGTTGACCATTACGTTAGCCAATGCGTTAGCCATGGCCTAACCCGCCGCTTTCCCATCCCTCTTCAGCTAGGCGGCTGCGGGACGTTTCGGCCTGTCGATGCGAGGCACGCGCGCTGCGCCTTGCCCCATCATCCCCGTCACGCTCCCGATACGAGCATCGAGATTTTCCGGGTCAGATCGGCCAGGGCGAAGGGCTTGGTGACGACACGGGTGTCATCGCCGAGATGATCCGCGTTCAGAACCGCTGTCTCGGCATAGCCTGTCACGAACAGAACCTTGAGCGCCTTTCGCAACTCACGCGCGGCCTCGGCCAGCTGTCGGCCGTTCATGCCATTGGGCAGGCCCACATCGGTCACGAGAAGGTCGATGCGCGCGTCCGTGGCCAGGATGGCGAGGGCCGATGGCCCGTCCTCGGCTTCCAACGCGCGATAGCCGAGGTCTTCGAGAACGTCCACGATGAGCATCCGCACGAAGGCCTCATCATCGACCACCAGCACGCACTGCCCCTCCTGCGCGGGCGTGACGGGCTCGTCGGCTCGTGGCTCGGCGAGCTGAACCTCCTCGCCCTCGTCGCGCGGAAGATACAGCGTCGCGCAGGTTCCCGCCCCCGGCCCGGAGCGCATCTGGACCTGTCCGCCGGATTGGCGCACGAAGCCGTAGATCATCGAAAGGCCGAGACCCGTACCGACCCCGATGGGCTTGGTGGTGAAGAACGGCTCCATGGCGCGAGCCAGAACGTCCGGCGCCATGCCTGTCCCCGTGTCCGAGACGATCAGGCTCAAGTAGTCGCCGGCCGGCAGATCGCGCTCGCGCGCCATCGCCTCGTCGAAGCTTTCATGCGCCGTCGCGATGGTCAGGCAACCGCCATCCGGCATGGCATCGCGCGCATTGATGCAGAGGTTCAGAAGTGCGTTTTCCAACTGGTTGGGATCGACCCGCACCAGCCAACCGCCATCCGCCAGCTGAATGCGCAAGGTGATCTCCGGGCCGATGGTGCGGCGCACGAGGTCTTCCATCCCCAGGACGAGCGCGTTGACGTTGGTCGCCTTGGGATCGAGCGTCTGGCGGCGGGAAAAGGCGAGCAGGCGATGCGTCAGTGCGCTCGCGCGTTTGGTCGCGGCCTGGGCAGTGGAGAGATAGCGGTCGACCTCGCCTGTCCGGCCTTGATGGATGCGCGTCTGGATCAACTCCAGACTGCCGGATATGCCCGCTAGAAGATTGTTGAAGTCATGCGCCAGCCCGCCCGTGAGCTGCCCGACGGCCTCCATCTTCTGGCTTTGATGTAGCGCTTCCTCCGCCTTGGCCAGAGCCTCGGCGCGCTCCTTTTCCAGCGTGATATCCCGGCCGATGGCGTTGATCGCCCCATGGCCGGGCCGCGTGGACCAGCTGATCCAGCGATAGGCGCCGCTCTTGCAGAGATATCGATTGTCGAACCGCGGATGGCCTCGGCCATCGGCGAGTTCGCCCATCCCCTCCAGCGTGCGCTCATGGTCGTCGGGATGAACGAGATCGAGAAGGCTGGCTCCCAGAAGTTCCGCTTCGTCCCAACCGAGCACCGCGAGCCAGGCCGGATTCGTCGCCGTTACCACGCCCTCGAACGAACAGCGCAGCATGAGATCGGGCGTCAGCTGCCAGAGCGCATTGCGATCGGCCGTGCGCTCGCGCACCTGCTCTTCCAGTCGCACGGTGAACTGTTCGAGGGCGGCCGCGTGCCGCCGGCGCTCGTCGATATCCGTGCTGGTGCCGACCCATCGCAGGATCGTGCCGTCTTCGGCGCGCACCGGCTCGGCCCGAACGAGAAACCAGCGGAAGCTGCCGTCGAAGCGGCGAATGCGAAACTCCGCATCGTAGGTCCCGCCCGAGCGCAAGGCTTCGGCCCAGCGTTCGGATGCGGGCGCGAAATCATCGGGATGGACGATCCGGCCCCATTGCATGAAACCAGTCAGACGCTCTGCCGGCAAACCCGCATAGGTGAGAAGCTGCCGGTTGAACCAGTCGAGATGGCCATTGGGACGGGCCGCCCAGACATGGTTGGGCGTTGCTTCGGAAAAGGCGCGGAACTGCGCCTCGCTTTCACGCAGGGCCGCATCACTCAAAACGCGATCGGTGGTCTCGTTCGTGAAAATGAAGAGACCGGCGATCCCTCCCTCCGCGCCCAGAATGCGGGAATAGGAGAAAGTCCACCACGTATCGCGCGCGCCGCGATCCGTATCCAGCGTCCAGGGCAGATCGACGAAACGCTGCCTCTTGCCCTCGAAGGCCGCCTCCACGATAGGCTTGGCCTGCGCCCAGGCATCGGCCCAGACGACATCCAGCCGCTCGCCCATGGCCCAGCTGAGACGCGGACCCAGAAGCGGAAAATAGGTTTCGTTGAAGAAGAAGGTAAGCTCCGGTCCCCAGCACAGGATCATGGATTCCGGCGAGTTGAGCACGAGGCTGAGCGCCGAGCGAAGCTCTCCCGGCCACGTCTCGGGCGGACCCAGCACATGGTTCGTCCAGTCCCGCTCCCGGATCATGCGGGAGGCTTCCCCGCCCCCGTCCAGGAAACCCAGCGGATGGGTCACGCTTGCGAGACCGACACTGCGACAGCCGCCTGTGGCATGAGGTGATATTCTCCGTCGCTGTCAGGCAGGGACACGCGGCCGATCATCGATCCATGTCCATCCGCCCCGTTCGCGCTCGGCATAATGCGCCACTCTCCCCGGTGAAAGAGGCGGTGTCGCTTTATCGGCCCCGTCGGGTCCTCAAAAAGCAGTGTGCGTCAGCCTGTCACAGCTCTACTGAGGACTGATCGCAGACCCATCGCGGTGTCGGCTTCGGTCGCAGGCTCCACTTTCTCCCCGCGAGGCCCGCCCGACCTCACATAGTTCGCGACATCGCGCATCCGCCGCAACGTCCGCCAGTAGATGTCCTCCATAAGGATATGGGCGAATTCGCCATGGCGTCCGATGCTGTAGAGACCCTCGACGCCGGTGCTTTCGGCAAAACGTTTGCGATCCGCCTCGTAGCTCGACATGAAAACGGGATAGGCGATCGGCGTGCGCAGCGTCCCGCCGGGGCCGAGATAGTCCTTGCGCAATGCATCGCCGAAGATGCGGCAACTGCCTTCGAGGCAGAGGTCGGCCAGATCCTCCTCCGACATCCGCCAGATGTCGTCGCCAACCTCGCAACCGAGGTCATAGGTCAGAAGCGTCTTACCGTCCGGCGCGAGCCAGGGCATCGACACCGGCGCTTCCGTCACGCGGAAGAAGCGCTGTGTGCGATCGGGCACCCAGAGCATCGTATCGGGCAGGATATGGCGTCCGGCAAAGCGCAGATTGACGAAGACCATCGGACGGTAGCGGAAGGCCGCCAGATAATTCAGCGCGTCCGTGCCTTCGATGATCTTGGGCAGCACGTTGACCGGCGCCGTACTGATGGCCGCCGATACAGAAATCTCCTCACCTTTCACACGCACCGCATCAATACGACCATTACGAACGATCACACGCTCGACAGGAGATTCCATATGGATGCAGGATTGTACCGCCTTCACAGCCGGCTCCAGAAGCTTGCCGAGGCCCGCTTCGGGATAGACGTGATAGACCCGGGCGCTCTCGGGCATCTCGTGCGAGTAGCCGTTGCAGACGGCGCGGCCGGTAACGCGGGAGGCCACATTGAGATAGATCGACTTGACGATACCGGCGCCGAACTTCTGCCCGACGGACGGCGCCAGTTGGTTCGCGGCCGCTCCCGACCAGGCTTCAGCCAAGGGAATGGCGACCTTTTCGGCCAGCGCCGAGCCGTAGCTCGCGCGGAAGAACTCCGCCGCCGTTTCGCTCGTGCCGGCGGGGTTCAGCTTGGCCTTCACCGCACTGGCGACGAGTTGGGGGTCGAACAAGAGACCGAGCGGATAGTTGCGATATCGGCCATCCAGAAGCACCGCCTCGCCGTAATGCTTCACGGTGCGGCAAGTCTCGGCCGCGCCCAAGGCGCCGGCCAGACGGTTGCTGATGAAATGCGCGCCGAAGTCGTAGGAAAAGCCGTCCTTGTCCTTGAACGAGGCCGCCAGACCACCGATAGCCTTTCCGGCTTCGAACACGATCACCGGCAAACCTTGGCGCTTCAGTTCCGCCGCGGCGGTGAGGCCGGCAAGGCCGGCCCCGATAACAGCAATCGGCTTCATGACACAGGTCTCCACCCAGCCTTCGACATAGCCGGGATCGCAGGGTTGACGGTTCCCCACGCCGAACTTGCCCCGTCCGATAACGGACGAACGCGCTCTCGACGCGCATTCTCGCCAGCCGCCCGAGCACACGCGGCTGACCTGCCTTCGCACGGAACGTCAGCCCGACGGCGGGCTTCCGATGGCCTGCGTGCGACGCTTGCAGACGGCCTTCTCGATGTGTGGCCGCGACCCATTTTGCATCACGAGTTCTTGATAAATAGAAACCGAACGGCGTGCCGCGCACGTCCGCTGACAGGCTCTGCGGATAGGATACGGAAAAATCATGTCGCAATCGGTGGTCGGTGCTGCCTAGAGCCACCCCCGTGAGAGCGCCTGAAGCCGTCGACCGAAGGTGTTCCTAGGTGGCTCTTACGGGCTTTTCGGCCATAAAGTCCGCGTCTTCGATGGGATCGGCTTTGGACCGAAACGGCTCGAAGGCCGGGGTGAAGCCTTGGCTGCGCGCGCTGCGATCTGCCACGACGCGTCACCCGCGTTTCCAGGGTCTCCGATCCCCCGGAGAGCGGGTTCGCAGAGAAGCCGCGATGCATTCGGGCGTTGAAACACGAAAGGGGAGCAGCCCGACGCCCCTCCCCTTTTCCGTCTCGCATCGGTTTCTCGTCAGGCGGCGCGCCACACCGTTCGATGTCGTCAGGCGCTCAGGCGCTCGAAATCGCCGTCGAGGTCGATGTCCAGCCCGGACTTGGCCGCTCGGCTGGAGCGCGTAGGTTCGGCCGGCATAGGAACCACCTTGGGGCTCGGTGCGCTCGCTTTGGGAGCCGGCTGGCTCCGGGGCGATTCGGCGGCGCTGGACGCAGCTCGAGTACCCCGTTCCGTGTCGGCTGCGCCGCCGGAGCCCAGCTTGAAGAAGCCCGCCCGTTCTTCGAGATGTCGCGCTTCGGCCGAGAGATGCTCGGCCGTTGCCGCCAGCTGCGTCGCCGCCCCGGAATTGCTTTGGGTCACCTGATCGAGCTGGATGATCGCCTGATTGATCTGCTCGATGCCAACAGACTGTTCGCGGCAGGCAGCGGAAATTTCGCTGACCAGTTCCGAGGTGCGCCGGATATCGGGTACCAGGCGCTCCAGCATCTGCCCCGCTTCTTCCGACACATGAAGCGTATCGACGGACAGCGTGCTGATCTCGGAGGCGGCGGTCTGCGAACGCTCCGCGAGCTTGCGGACTTCCGAGGCGACCACCGCGAAACCTTTTCCGTGCTGCCCGGCGCGAGCAGCCTCGATGGCAGCGTTCAGGGCCAGAAGGTCGGTCTGGCGAGCGATTTCCTGCACCACCGCGATACGATCCGCGATGATCCGCATGGCCTCGACCGAGCGCGACACGGCCTCGCCGGTCCGGGCGGCTTCGCCGGTCGCCTTGGATGCGATCGCCTCCGTCGTTCCGGCGTTCTCCGCATTCTGGCGGATATTGGCCGCCATTTCCTCGATAGCCGCCGATGCCTCTTCGGACGCTGCGGCCTGCTGCACCGCGCCAGACGATAATTGCTCGGCCGCGGACGAGGATTGGGCAGAGCCCGCCGTCACTTTCGAGGCCGAACGGGCGACATCGCCGATGATCTCGCGCAGACGCTGCGTCATCGTACCCAGGGCCGTCTGCAACTGGCCGAACTCATCACGTTGCTGTATATCGGCTTGCGCCGTCAGATCTCCCGAGCCGATCGTTTCCGCCATGACCAGCGAGCGTCGCAGGCCACGCGACATGGAGCGAACCATCCAGGCTGCGGCCAGAATGCCGACCAGCACCGCGACGGCCCCAAATCCCAGCAGCAGAAGCCGGGTTTCTTCGAAAGCTCTCGCGTCGCTCGCGACCACATCCTGCGCAGCCTGATATTCGACCGCTTTGAAGCGGTTCAGATCGGCCTGGATCTGCGAGAAGAGCGGTGTGATCTCCGTCCGCAGGATCTGACCTGCCTTGTACGTCGAATTGGACATGCCGTAGGAAACGAGTTTGGCCCCCGGTTCCTGCAATTTCGTCCAAAGGTCCAGCGCGCGCGGAAAAGCCGGGGGCTGAAGCTTTGCGATATCCAACGCCTTCCGGATACGAGCGAACTTCTGATCGATCCGCTCGGTGATCGCCTTGGCCTTCGCCCCGAGGCGATCGAGTTCCTTGGCATCGGTTTCCGACAGGGCGCGAATGTAGATGCGGCGCAAGGTGGGAACTTCGGCACGAAGCTGCCCCGCCACGGTGATCGCGGCTTCGGGACCATCCAGAAGCACGAGTTCGTCGCGCAGCGAGCCGATCGAGAGCTCGAGACGTCCGCCCAGCGGCCGAACTGTATCGCGATCCAGCTCGCCGGCTCGGATGGAGTCGTTGCGTACGGCCAGGTCGATAGCCTGACGCGCCTGCTCGTCAAAGCGCGTCATCTTGTTCTTCAACTCATCGATCTCCGCCGCCGGGATCGTGGAACCCGCGCGAGAAAACTCGTCGATCTTGGTTCCGATAAGGCGAAACGTTTCGTCATAGCGCGCGCGGCCATTGCTCAGTTCAGTGTCGACGTTCGAGACGATCGTGTTGCTGGCGATCTGCTGGGCCTCGGCGATCGTGTTTCGCAGCGTCGCAAGCTTGGCGCTCCGCTCGAAGGGCCCATTCACGAAGGCTCCCATCCGATCGCTTCCCTGCGAAAGCGAGCGAATGCCGAGCGTGCCGGTGGCGGCTGTCAGAAGAAGAACGGCGCCGAAAGAGCCGATGAGGCGGGTGCTGATACGCATGGGGGCGGTTCCGAAAATGGGAGGATCAGTGGCCAGCGCGCTGAGCGATCAGGGCGGGAGCGTCCGCCGGCAGCACAAGCTTGAAGGGGATCCAGTTCAACGGAGGGACGGTCTCACCCGCCATCATGCGCCGCGCCAAATCCACTGCGAGAGCCCCCTGCGCCGGTCCGTCCTGAAGCACGGTGGCGTCGAGTTCCTTCTTGACGAGCGCGTCCAGCGCCGGGTCGATGGCATCGACGCCGATGACGAAAGCCTTCTGTTTGGCCTTCTTGAGAGCGTTGACCGCGCCCAGAGCCATGGCATCGTTGTTGGAGATCACCGCATCCGGCTTGAGCCCTCCCTCCAGAAAGAGCTGCATCAGGGCTTCGCCCTCGCCCGTATCCCAATTCGCGCTTTGCTCCTCCTGAATCTCGATGCCACTGCATTCGGGCGTCGAGAGAACTTCGCGAACATAGCGGGTTCGAGCCTTCGCTGCGGGATGGGTCAGTTCACCGATCATGATGACCGCCGTCCCCTTGCCACCCAGCACCCGGCAGACCTCCTGCCCTTGCAGCGTTCCGGCGACCCTTTCTTCCGAGCCGACATAAACGGTGCGCCCGTCCAGCAGATCATGATGCGGCTCGTGATTGACGAAGACGAGCGGGATTCGCGCTTCAGCAGCGGCGGCACGGATCTCCATCTCGGCGTCGCCGTCGAGACCCAGCACGATCAGCGCGGAGACACCGTCCTTGATCTGCCGTTTCGCATTCTCGATTTGAAGCTTGGAGTCGTTCTGCGCATCGCTGACGTCGAGTTGCAGACCGGCGTCGGCGGTCGCCTTTCGGACGCCCTGAGCGATCGTCGCGCGAAAAGCATCGTCCGTCCGCGGCATCGCTAGGCCGAGGGTCTGCGCGCCAGCTCCCGAAAGAAGCGCGGCTTGAAGAAGAAAAGCGATAACAGTTCGGCGCATGGGACAAGGTCTCGAGTCGACTGACGCAGGAAAAGACCTACATCATGGTTCTAAGGGCAACCAAACCAGTTGGTTTCGTGTCCTGAACCATCATCCTCAAGCTCTTTCACACGAATGAAAAGCCGATTGGGTAAATTGAGCGAATGCCGCTATGCTTACGGCATTGGAAATATTTGCCCTACACTGCACACGTTAAGCTTGATAAAATTCTGATATCGATCCTTTCGTCAACCATGGTAGTGTAAGCCGGACACCTCACGCCCGTCCGTCGTCCCACCGGTCTTTCCGGGCTGCATTTCGGCCCTAGACGACGATCAGACCGTGGAATGACCGCCCAAGGTCCGCACGAACCGGATCGTTCGCCCGTCTTTCGGTGCGCCGAACACATCGGCTGGTGCACCTTCTTCCACGACGACGCCGTCCTGCAGGAAGGCGACATGCTGGGCCATGCGGTTGGCAAGGCGCAGGTCGTGCGTGGCGATCAGCATGGTCGTGCCCTCGCGGGCCAGCGCAGCCAGGACGTCCACCACTTCGGCGGCGAGTTCGGGATCGAGCGCTGAGGTCGGCTCGTCGCAGAGCAGCAGCTTGGGTGAGGCCGCGAGCGCGCGCGCGATGGCGACGCGCTGTTGCTGCCCGCCCGATAGGGTCAGTGGCCAGGCCTCGGCCTTATCCGCCAGCCCGACCTTGTCGAGCAGGGCCAGCGCCCGGGCTCGGGCCTTATCAGTCGGCCATTTCTGCACGACGATTAGCCCTTCCATCACGTTGGCGACGGCCGTGCGATGCGGAAACAGCTGGAAGTTCTGGAACACCATGCCGGTCATTCGTCTGACAGTGAGCACCTTCGCCTTGTCGAGCGCTTGGCCTTTGGCAAAACGCAGCGTCACATCGTCGAACTTGAGCTGGCCGGCATCGGGTGTCTCGAGAAGATTGAGGCAGCGCAGGAGCGTGCTCTTGCCGCTGCCCGATGGACCGATCAGGGCCGTCACCGCGCCGGGTCGCACGTCGAGGCTGATCTTGCGCAGCACGGGATTGCCCGAAAAGCTCTTTTCGATGTCGTGAAGGCGGATCACGGGCGGCTCTCCCAATGGCCGCCATGGCCCGAGAAGCGCCGCTCCAGGCGCGCCTGCAAGGCTGAGAGGACGGACGACAGAACGAGATAGAAGAGCGCGGCCTCGATATAGAGGATCAGCGGCTCATAGGTCACGGCGACGATGCGCTGCGCCTGCTGGAACATTTCCGGCACGGTGATGGCTGCGGCGAGCGAGGTGTCCTTCACCAGCGAGATGAAGCTGTTGGAGAGCGGCGGCAGCGCAACCCGTACGGCCTGGGGCACGATCGTGCGGCGCAGCGCTTGGCCCCGCGTCATGCCGATCGAGTAGGCTGCTTCCCACTGCCCCTTGGGAATGGAGGACAGCGCGGCGCGGATGATTTCCGACGTATAGGCCCCGACGCTGAGCGAGAAGCCGATCAAGGCCGCTGGAAAGGCGTCGATTAGGATTCCCGCGCTTGGCAGGCCATAGAAGATGACGAAGAGCTGCACGAGGAGCGGCGTGCCGCGAATGAACCAGACATAGAAGCGCGCGATGGCCGCCAGCGGCGCGGGCGCGAACAGGCGCACCACGGCCGTCAGAAAGCCGAGAGCGAGACCGAGGGCGAAGGAGAGGATCGCCAGCGGGATGGTGAACCGCACCGCGCCCCAGAACAGGGCGGGCGCGGACTCGATCATGAGTTGCAGGAAGGGCGGCAAGGCGGTCGGTCCCGTCGATGCGGGGACGGCTCGGCCGCCTCCCCTGATGGTCGATCATCTTATGGAACGAAAGGGCGGAAAACCGAGGCGTCCGCCCTTTCGCAGCTCAGCGCGAAACGTCGGCGCCAAAATACTTTTGCGAGATGGCCTCGTAGGTGCCGTCGGCCTTCATCTCGGCAAGGGCTTTGTTGATCGCCGCGACGAGGTCCGGATTGTCCTTCTGCACGATGATGCCGGAGGCCGCGGCGTCATCCTGAGTCGCCGCGATCTTCACCGGCGCGTCGGGCTTCTGCTTCTTGAAGTCGAGGAAGGAGAGATTGTCGTTGATCGTCGCATCGGCGCGCCCGGTCAGAACCAGCTGGATCGACTGGTCGAAGCCTTCCGTGCCGACCAGCGTCGCGCCCGCGGCTTCCGCAAGCTTGCCGTAGTTCGAGGTCAATGACTGCGCCGCGCGTTTGCCCTTGAGATCGGCGAAGGAGCGGATGGCGTCGTCGTCCTGCTTCACGATCAGCACGGCCTTCGACACGATATAAGGATCGGAAAAGTCGAAGCGGGCTTGGCGCTCCGGCGTGATGCCGACCTGATTGATGACAGCATCGTAGCGGTTGGCGGCGAGCCCCGCGATCAGCCCGTCCCACTTGCCTTCCACGAAGACAGGCTCGACGCCGAGCCGCTTGGCCACCGCCCGCCCGATCTCGACATCGAAGCCGACCAGCGCGCCGGACGCGTCATGATAGGTGAAGGGCGCGTAGGTGCCTTCCGTGCCGATGCGGAACTGCTTGGCCGCTTCGATATCCTTGAGACTGCCGGCCGAGGCCGAGGTCGCCAGCATCGCGACCGTGGCCGCCAGCATGATCAAGCGCTTCATGTGAGCATCCCTGAAATGAGTCGGGCCGAAACGAACAGATCGGCCCTTCGTGCCTCAGATAGGAGAAAGACCGGGTAAGGTCAGTGGCAAAGCGCCCGCGATCCCCGCATTTCCACGCCCGGCTTGCTATTCGAAGGTTGGAGCCCGAAGAGATCGACCGTTCGAGTGGCAGGCGAGCGAGGCACGCTCTGGCCGCATTCACGCGTCAGGCTTGCGTTCCGATTCGCATGGAGATCGATCTTGGTTCGTCCTCGTCTGTCGCTCACCCCTCTGGCTCTTACGGCGCTTCTCGCCACCGCCTCGCCCCTTCTGGCGCAGGAGCCGCCCCCCGCCCCTCCGTCCCGGATCGAAGTCGATGGCGAGGGCACGGTCTATCGCGCGCCCGATCTCGCCGTTACCCAGCTCACGGTCATGAGGAACGCGCCCACGGCCGCCGAAGCGCTCGCAGACGTCAACAAGGCGATCGGGGACGTCTCGTCGGCCATGTCGGAATTCGGCGTCGAGAAGCGCGACCTGCGCACGGCCGGGTTCCAGATTTCGCCGCAATATCAGTATGACAACCGACAGGACGGCCCCCAGGCCCCACCCAAGCTCGTCGGCTACGAGGTGCGCAACACACTCTCGGTCAAGGTTCGCGACCTCACCAAGCTCGGGGCGCTTCTCGACAAGGCTGTGACGCTCGGCGTCAACGAAGGCGGCTCCATCCAGTTCGAGATCGACGATCCCACTGACGCCACGCAGGAGGCCCGGCGTCTCGCCGTCGCAGACGCAAAAGCGCGCGCGGAAACTCTCGCCGAGGCGTCCGGCCTGAAGCTCGGGCGCGTGCTTCTCATTCAGGACGGGGCGATCCGGCGCGAGCCCTTCCCGCCCATGCCCTTTGCCGAGATGAAACTCGCGGCAGCCCCGGCCAGCCCACGCGTGCCGGTGGAGATCGGGGAGAACGCCGTGCGGGCCGACATTCGCATCGTCTACGAAATGCGGAACTGACCACGCAAAAAGGGGCGCCGACGATGCGGCGCCCCTTCATTTGATCTCATATCGTGAGATCAGCGCATCCCGATCACGGGGCAACCGCCCACCTGAGCGAAGCGGATCGCGACGGGATGGCCCCGCTTGAAGCCGGCGACCGTCACGCTGCGCGGGGTCATGCGAACGATATCCGCGCCGCGAACGCCCATGCGGGCAGCCTTGTTGAGGGCAAGCCCCGGCCGGCACATGCCATCGCGACGACCATGACGCTCCTCCCGCCAGCCCCGGCCCTCGCGCCAGTCGCGGTCGGGCCGGTGATGGCGCCCATGCCATTCGCGCGGGCCGCCGCCTTCGTAATATTGAACGGTCTGCACAGACCCCATCGCATCGATAGGCGCGGCCTGAGCGGGTGCCCAGAGACCGCCTGCGAGAGCAAGGCCGATCAGCGCGGAACGAACGGGACGAAACACCATGGCAACCTCCTAAGCCGGTAGCCGCCAGATGGCGGCTTTGGATTTAATTCTAGTGCCTTGCAGATGAACTCCAGAGGAAGACGGCGTTCATCTCTCATTCATCCCGCATTGACGATCATCTCGTGACGCGTGCGGCACAGGGCGCAGCGCCCTGAAACGAAGAAAGGCGCCCGAAGGCGCCTTTCCAAATGCGTGGGGTCTTGGAGGGGCGAAGCCCATTCTCAGCTGTCGAGGAAGCTGCGCAGCTTGCGCGAGCGGCTCGGATGCTTGAGCTTGCGCAGAGCCTTGGCCTCAATCTGGCGAATGCGCTCACGCGTCACCGAGAACTGCTGGCCGACTTCTTCCAGCGTGTGGTCCGTGTTCATGCCGATGCCGAAGCGCATCCGCAGAACGCGCTCCTCGCGCGGCGTCAGCGAGGCCAGAACGCGGGTCGTCGTCTCGCGCAGATTGGCCTGAATGGCCGCGTCGATCGGCAGGATGGCGTTCTTGTCCTCGATGAAGTCGCCGAGATGCGAATCCTCCTCGTCGCCCACCGGGGTTTCGAGCGAGATCGGCTCCTTGGCGATCTTGAGGACCTTGCGGACCTTTTCGAGCGGCATGGCCAGCTTCTCGGCCAGCTCTTCCGGCGTCGGCTCGCGGCCGATCTCGTGAAGCATCTGGCGCGAGGTGCGCACGATCTTGTTGATCGTCTCGATCATGTGCACGGGAATGCGGATCGTGCGCGCCTGGTCGGCGATCGAGCGCGTGATGGCCTGACGAATCCACCAAGTCGCATAGGTCGAGAACTTGTAGCCGCGCCGATACTCGAACTTATCGACCGCCTTCATCAGGCCGATATTGCCTTCCTGAATGAGATCAAGGAACTGAAGGCCGCGGTTCGTGTATTTCTTGGCGATGGAGATGACGAGGCGCAGATTGGCCTCGACCATTTCCTTCTTCGCCTGACGCGCTTCGCGCTCGCCCTTCTGCACCATGTGCACGATGCGGCGGAACTCGGTGATCTCGAGGCCCGTCATGGTGGCGAGGCTCTGGATGTCCTGACGCAGCGTCTTGATGTTCTCGCGCTCGTTCTGGACGAATTTTAGCCAGCCCTTGCCCGAGAGATTGGCGATGGACTGGATCCAGTTCGGGTCGAGCTCGGTGCCCTGATAGCTGCGCAGGAACTCCTCGCGCTTGACGCCGTGCGACTCCGCCAGGCGTAGCAGACGCCCTTCGTTGCCGACCAGCTGGCGGTTGATGTCGTAGAGCTGCGCCACCAGAGCGTCGATTCGGTTCTGGTTGAGCGACAGCGACTTCACCGCCGTGATCAGGTCTTCCTTCAGCTTGTTGTAGGACCGCTCCTGGCTCTGCGACAGGGTGCCCTGCGCGGCCAAGCGGTTCTCGACCTGCTGATCCTGCAACTTGCGCAGGCGCTTGTAGTTCTCGGCGATCGCGTCGAAGGTCTCCATGACCTGCGGACGGATTTCCGCTTCCATGGCCGCCAGCGACAGCGAGTTTTCGAGGTCGTCCTCGTCGTCCTCTTCCTCGCCCGGATTCATCTCGCCATCGGGGCGCGCGCCGGGGATCGCCGGCTCGGCGCCTTCCATCGGCGCGGCGGTCGGCATCTTGGCTTCGGGGCCGGCATAGGTCGCTTCGAGATCGACGATCTCGCGCAACATGATGTTGCCTTCGTTCAGCTCCTCGCGCCAGATGATGATGGCCTGGAACGTCAGTGGGCTCTCGCACAGGCCGGCGATCATCGTCTCGCGGCCGGCCTCGATGCGCTTGGCGATGGCGATTTCGCCCTCGCGCGACAGAAGCTCGACGGACCCCATCTCGCGCAGATACATGCGCACGGGATCGTCGGTACGGTCGGAGGATTCCTTGCGCGTGGTCGTGGCGACGGCGTTGTTGCTGACCTCGGCGAGTTCGGTCGAGCCGCTTTCCTCGGCCTCCTTCTCCTCGGTCTCCTCGCCTTCCTCGTCTTCCACGACATTGATGCCCATGTCGCTAAGCATGGCCATCAGGTCTTCGATCTGCTCGGACGTGACGTCTTCCGCCGACAGCACGGAGTTCAATTTGTCCATGCTGACAAAGCCGCGCTTCTTGGCGGCCTTGATCATCTTCTTGACGGCATCGTCCGACAGGTCGAGCAGAGGACTGTCAGGCGTCTCCTGACGCTCTTCGACGGCCATCTCGCCTTCCTTGACCTTTGTCGCCATGCGCATTCATCTCCAATTCACGCGGTCGATGAGCGGATGGGAATCGCCACCGTTTCCCATGCTCATAAACGCCTGCCGTAAAGAATCGCTTAACCATAGAATGGCGCGGCGACCAACGACCTCATCGATTCCGCCATCCAAAGAGGGCGACCGTCTGTCCGACACTTCGTTTCGACACGTCCGGGCGGTGTTTGTGCCTTCGCCCCGACAAGTCAAGACCCGACAGGACCTCGACGAAAATTAATCGGCATTTCCCATAAGCGAAAAAACGCCCGATCGGATCAACCGGACGATCAAATTCCCTTTGCGGGTCGTCCCGACAAGACGCCAAACCCGTCGATCAAGGCCTCGGTTCCCGCTAGATTGTCGATCTCGCGTTTGATTTCAATGACCTGGGCATAAGCAAGCTCATCCCCTTCGACCGCCAGCGCCTGTTCCGCCGCTTTCAGTTCCCTATGTAGCGAGCGAAATTTGTGATGCAAGTGAAGGGCCTGCCGCACGGCTTCGCGCGCATCCTCCAGGGCAGCTTGGGCGAGAACCGGCCAGAGCCTGACGAGGCGCAATTGGCTTTCGAACCCGTCGAAGACGGGAAGCAGCCCCTGGCGCTCGATCGCCGCCAGCAGTTCTTCGCGCGAATGGTGCAATTCGTCGGCGTAGACATCGATCACCGCCGAGCGCAGCCGCTCCAGATCGCCGCCCGAGAGTTCGAGGTCCGCCAGATAGTCGAAGGCTTCGCGCAGAAGCAGCGGATGATTGATAAAGCCGATCACGATGGAAATCTCGCGCAGCGACGTGGCGGGGCCACCCATCGGACGCAGGAGCTGGCTGCGGCTCAGCCGATCCGACACGGCCGAGCGCCGCGCCGCATGGCCGCCCCCGGTTCCCCCGCCGCCGCCCGAGCCGCCGCGATAGGAGCCTCCGCCCTGCTTCCCGCCGCCCTGCCCCCGTCCGCGCCATTCGCCGGAGCGTCCATAGTTCGAGCCCTGGCTGACCGGAGGCCCGAAGAAGGAGCGCAGGCGATCATCCATGTCGCGCAGATAGTGGCGACGAACGCTTTCGTCCTCGATGCCGCGCACCAGCGTCTTCAGTCGGTGTTCCAGCTCGGCGCGGCGCTCGGGCGTATCGAAGGAACCGCCGGCCGTTTCGCGCATCCAGAGGAGATCGGCCAGCGGCCGGGCGCGGGTCAGAACCGCCTGCATCGCCTCCGCGCCATCGGCCCGCAGGAGGTCGTCCGGGTCCTTGCCCTCGGGCAGCAGCGCGAAGCGCAGCGAGCGTCCGGGCTTGAGGAAGGGCAGCGCCAGTTGCGCGGCGCGATTGGCGGCCTTGATGCCGGCCGCGTCGCCATCGAAGCAGAGAAGCGGCTCGGAGACCGTGCGCCAGAGAAGTTCGAGCTGGCGCTCGGTCAGAGCGGTGCCGAGGGGGGCGACGGCGTGCTCGAACCCGGCCTGATGCAGGGCGATCACGTCCATATAGCCTTCGGCGACGATCAGCGTTCCCGCCCCTTTCGAGGCGCGCCGGGCGCTCGCGAAATTGTAGAGAACATTGCCCTTGTGAAAAATGTCGGTTTCCGGCGAGTTGAGATATTTCGCCGAGACATCCGAGGACAGCGCCCGCCCGCCAAACGCGATCGGCTGTTCCCGCGCGTCGAGGATCGGAAACATCACGCGGTCGCGAAACCGATCGTAGGAAACGGCGATCCCTTCGCCGGACACGACGAGCCCCGCCGCCTCGATCTCCTCGCGCGCCACGCCCTTGCCGGCCAGATATTCTTTCAGGCGGTTGCGCCCTTCCGGCGCATAGCCGACGCCGAAGATTTTCTGCGTCACCGGATTCAGGCCGCGATCCCGCAGATAGGCGCGCGCTTTGGCCCCTTCGCTTTCCTGGAGCGTTTGACGAAAAAAGTCGGCGGCAAGCTTGCTGGCCGCGATCAGCCCGCCGCGCCCTTCCTCGCGCTTTTCCGCCTCGGCATCGCGCGCGGGCATGGGCACGCCCGCCTCGCCCGCCAGCCGCTCCACGGCTTCAGGGAAGCTCAAGCCCTCCAATTCCGTGAGAAAGCGAAAATGATCGCCCGACACGCCGCACCCGAAGCAATGGTAGCGGCCCTTGGCATCTTCGCAGTGAAACGAGGGCGACTTCTCGCCATGGAAGGGACAGCAGGCCCAATAATCCCCACGCGACGGCTGCGTCTTGCGCCGATCCCAGGTGACGCGGCGGCCGATAACGTCGGAAATCGGAATTCGGGCCCGGATCTCATCCAGGAAACTCGGGGAAAAGCGCATGGAGGACATATCGGCCCCCGCAGCGCGGATTGCCATGGGCAGGGCATCTATGCCGGACCTCCCTCCCCCTTTTCCACCTCTATCCACAGGGGGACGGAGACGAAATTCACCCCACTTGGCTCGCTCGGCAGGCTTTGACGACGCGGCCTCATCGGCCTATCCAGCAATCAGGGCGCAGTCTCGCGCTTCCAGCCACGGACGACCGACATGCCAGAGCAGGCTCCCTTGCCGGAACTTCTCAACCTTCGCGACAGTATCGACAATATCGATGCCGCGATCATTCACATGCTGGCCGAGCGGTTCCGCTGCACGCAGCGCGTCGGCGTGCTCAAGGCCGAACATAGCCTGCCGGCCGCCGATCCGGCGCGCGAAGCACGACAGGTCACGCGCCTGCGCGAATTGGCCGCCACGGCCAAGCTCGATCCAGACTTCGCCGAGAAATATCTGGCCTTCGTGGTGAAGGAGGTCATCCGCTATCACGAACTGACAGCCCGCCAATTGGCCGAGCGCGAGGCCTGACGCGCGCGCAACGAGCTCGCTCGCTTCAGCTCAGGAGCGAGCGGACGACGCCGGAGGCCTGCGTCAGGTCGACTTTGCCATCGTAGCGTTCCTTCAACGCGCCAAGGCAGCGGCCGACATCGCGCAGCCCCTTGGAGCCGGTGTCGCTGACGGCCTGTTTGCAAGCCTGCACCATTTCCACCACCGGCAGCCGCGCGGGCAGGAAAGCGCGGATCAGTTCGGCATCCGCGCGCTCGCGGGCCGCATCCTCGTTCCGGCCCTTTTCGGCCAGGTCGTTGGCTGTGCGCTCGCGCTGCTCCACCAGAAGCGAGAGGATGCAGGCGATGTCGCTATCGGGAACCTTGTCTCTGCCGGCCATGCGGCTGGCGGCGTCGCGATCGCGGATCGCGGCGGTGATGAGGCGAAGAAGGCAGCCTCGCCGTTTGTCGCCGGCAGCGCTGGCGTCCTGAAGGGCGGCTGCGATCTGTTCACGCATACGCATCTGTCCTATGTGCGCCCGACGCGGGCAAGCCGCGACCGGTGCGATTAGGCTGATAGGCCCACGCCGAATGGGCTACCATCCTAGTTCGAGAAACTGACCTGAAGGTAAAGGCGATCGGAGCGGCGCGGAGATTGCTGTAGCCTCGGCTGGCCGCAGCGTCATCATCCTGTCGTGGTCCATGAGCTAGATAGCCAGACTGGCCAGCCTGACACATGCACTCTCCGATCCGTGGCGAGGGCGCAGGGTCCGACCTGCGCCGCCGATTTCATAATGCATTAAGTTTTGATCGGTGCGTTTGCAAGGGGATAGCCCTGTTCTCCACCGACAAGAGGGTTGCGTTCGCGCCCCATTGGGGCAATAGAAACGTTCCGGAAGGGCTCGGCCGCGACGCGCGGCCTCGACAAGCCCGATGGATCCCGAACGGAGAGACCCGATGAGCAGCGCGAACTGGCCGCAGAGGAAACCGACTGCCTTGTTGGTGCTCGCCGACGGAACCGTGATCGAAGGCGACGGAATCGGTGCCGAAGGCGAAGCGCTGGGCGAAGTCTGCTTCAACACCTCACTGACCGGCTATCAGGAAATCCTGACCGACCCGTCCTACGCCAAGCAGATCGTCACCTTCACCTTTCCCCATATCGGCAATGTCGGCGCGAACGACGAGGACGTCGAGGATCTCGTTCCTGACAACGCCATCGGCGCGGTCGGCGCGATCTTCCGTGCCGAAGTGTCGGCCCCCTCGAACTATCGCTCGGCCGGCGGCCTCGACGCCTGGCTGAAGAAGCGCGGCGTGGTCGCCCTTTCGGGCGTCGATACGCGCGCGCTCACCGCCCTCATCCGCGAGAAGGGCATGCCCAATGCCGTGATCGCCCACCGGGCAGACGGCGTGTTCGACGTCGAGGCGCTGAAGCGCAAGGCGGCGGAATGGACCGGCCTCGTCGGCCTGGACCTCGCCAAGGAGGCCGCGACGCCAGCCGAGGAAGTTTGGACCGAAGGCCCCTGGGTGTGGAACGCCGGCTATGGCAGCCATTCCGAGCCGAACTACACGATCGTCGCGATCGACTACGGCGCCAAGCGCAACATCCTGCGCCTTATGTCGGGCCATGGCGCGCGGGTCGTGATCGTGCCGGCGACCACCAGCGCGGACGACATCCTGAAGCACCAGCCGGACGGCATCTTCCTCTCCAACGGACCGGGCGATCCGGCGGCGACCGGTGAATACGCCGTGCCGGTGATCCGCGAGCTGGCGAAGTCCGGCATTCCGATGTTCGGCATCTGCCTGGGGCACCAGCTTCTGGCGCTGGCGCTGGGCGGGCGCACCGAGAAGATGCACCAGGGCCATCACGGCGCGAACCATCCGGTAAAGGATTTCACCACGGGCAAGGTCGAGATCGTGTCGATGAACCACGGTTTTGCGGTGGACCCGGCTTCGCTGCCCGAGACGGTCGAGCAGACCCATATCTCGCTTTTCGACGGCACGAATTGCGGCTTGCGCGTCAAGGGCGCGCCGGTCTTCTCCGTGCAGCATCACCCCGAGGCCTCCCCCGGCCCGCAGGACTCGCATTATCTCTTCCAGCGCTTCTTCCAGATGATCGACGATCATCGGGGCGCCAAAGCCGCCTGATCGCGACATCAGCTTCGTCATATGAAAAAGGCGCCGGTGATCTCACCGGCGCCTTTATTCGTTCTGCTCACCTATTCGACACGAACAGAACGCGCTCGTCATGCGAGATGAAGCACTCGCATCAGACGACGCCAGACGGCGCTGACGCCGCAGCTGAAGGTCGCATGACGATGCAGGTCGTCACGCCCCCGGTCGGCTCCGCAGGCGGAGCGGCTTACGATCAGATCGGCCAACATGGCATGTTCCTTTCCTCGAGATGGATCAGCGTTCGATGGCACACAACGCCACACCCCTCGCTTCCACTCCCCATTAAGTACGCACAATGTGCGCCTCGACAAGAGGGAAAATCCGCACGGTGTGCACATTTCATTGCATATGAGGGGAAGTTTGCTAGGACGCCGGGCGGGGCGTTGCGTCAGCTTGCGCCGCCGAGTTTAAGCGAGGCTGAACAGGAGAGAACCATGGGCACGCAGATGGATTCCGACGGATTTCGCCAATGGCGGCGCGACATGGGACTCAAGCAGAAAGATGCCGCGGACCGGCTCGGCCTGAAGAAGCGGGTCATTCAATATTACGAGAAGGGCGACCGGGACGGAAAGCGCGTCGAGATTCCGCGCACGGTGGAACTGGCCTGTTTCGCCCTGTCGCTCGGCCGCGAGCATTATGACGGCCGCGCGTTGCCGCGCTCGGCGGCCGACCTCGCCAAGCCCTCCCGTTAACGGCGATCAAGGAATCGGCTGAAAAGGCCGTTTGTCCCTTTCACCTTGTGCCGGTATTGCCTATAAGCCGGCCTTGACCTTGAATTTGAACGCGCACACACCCCGGCCGCTTGCGGCGCGGGGTGTCGGCGCACGATGAACAGACGGATGAGCCATGCCCAAGCGCCAAGATATCAAAACCATCCTGATCGTCGGCGCCGGTCCCATCATCATCGGACAGGCTTGCGAATTCGACTATTCCGGCACGCAGGCCTGCAAGGCGCTTCGTGAGGAGGGCTACCGGATCGTCCTGGTAAATTCGAACCCGGCGACGATCATGACCGATCCCGATCTCGCCGACGCCACCTATATCGAGCCGATCACACCCGAAGTCGTCGCGAAGATCATCGCCAAGGAGCGCCCCGACGCGATCCTGCCGACCATGGGCGGCCAGACCGCGCTCAACACCGCGCTGTCGCTCAAGCGCATGGGCGTTCTCGACAAGTACAATGTCGAGATGATCGGCGCCGACGCCACCGCCATCGACAAGGCCGAGGATCGCGCGCTATTCCGCGAGGCCATGGCCAAGATCGGCCTGGAAACGCCCAAGAGCTATCTGGCCAACGCGACGGAAGCCAAGGGCGCCGACCGCCTCGCGCACGAGGAGAAGCGCGCGGCGCTGATCCGCGAAACGGTGGACGGCCCCGAGCGCGACGAAGCCCTGCAGGCGCTGGAAAACGAGTGGAACCTCGGCGAGACCGAGCGCAAGCAGCGCTACATGGCGCGCGCCATGGGCGCGGCGGCCGAGGCGCTGGAGCATGTCGGCCTGCCCGCCATCATCCGCCCGTCCTTCACCATGGGCGGCACGGGCGGCGGCATCGCCTATAATCGCTCGGAATTCTTCGAGATCATCGAAGGCGGTCTCGACGCTTCCCCCACCACCGAAGTGCTTATCGAAGAGAGCGTTCTCGGCTGGAAGGAATACGAGATGGAAGTCGTCCGCGATAAGGCGGACAACTGCATCATCGTCTGCTCCATCGAGAACGTCGATCCGATGGGCGTCCACACGGGCGACTCAATCACCGTCGCCCCCGCCCTCACGCTGACCGACAAAGAATATCAGGTCATGCGCAACGCCTCGATCGCGGTCCTGCGCGAGATCGGTGTCGAGACCGGCGGCTCCAACGTCCAGTTCGCGGTGAACCCCGAGAACGGCCGTCTGGTCGTGATCGAGATGAACCCGCGCGTCTCGCGCTCCTCCGCGCTGGCCTCCAAGGCCACCGGCTTCCCGATCGCCAAGATCGCGGCCAAGCTCGCGGTCGGCTACACGCTGGACGAACTCAAGAACGACATCACGGGCGGCGCGACGCCGGCCTCGTTCGAGCCGACGATCGACTATGTCGTCACGAAGATCCCGCGCTTCGCCTTCGAGAAGTTCCCGGGCGCTTCGCCGGTCCTCACCACGGCCATGAAGTCGGTCGGCGAGGTCATGGCGATCGGCCGCACCTTCGAGGAATCCCTCCAGAAGGCGCTGCGCGGCCTCGAAACCGGCCTCGACGGCCTGGACGAGATCGTGATCCCGGGCCTGGGCGAAGGCGACGACAAGAACGCCATCCGCGCCGCGCTCGGCACGCCGACGCCCGATCGCCTGCGCATGGTGGCGCAGGCCCTGCGTGAGGGCGCCACCAAGGAGCAGGTCCATCGCTCCTCCAAGATCGATCCTTGGTTCATCGACCGGTTCAAGGCGATCATCGACCTGGAAGCCAAGATCAAGACCGCCGGCCTGCCGGAGGACGCGGAGAACCTGCGCTTCCTGAAGTCGGTCGGCTTCTCCGATGCGCGCCTTGCCAAGCTCGCCGGCCGGAGCGAAGCCGAGGTTCAGGCGCTGCGCGAGCGTCTCGACGTGCATCCCGTCTTCAAGCGCATCGACACCTGCGCCGCCGAGTTCGCCTCGCCGACCCCCTACATGTATTCGACCTATGAGCGGCCCTTCGCGGGCGAGCTGCGCTCGGAAGCCGGCGTGTCGGACCGAAAGAAGGTCGTCATCCTCGGCGGCGGTCCGAACCGGATCGGCCAAGGCATCGAGTTCGATTATTGCTGCTGTCACGCCGCCTTCGCGCTGCGCGACGCCGGCCTCGAAGCCATCATGATCAACTGCAACCCCGAAACGGTCTCGACCGATTACGACACGTCGGATCGTCTCTATTTCGAGCCGCTGACCGCCGAGGACGTGCTCGAAATCCTGCGTGTCGAGAAGTCGAAGGGCACGCTGCACGGCGTCATCGTCCAGTTCGGCGGCCAGACTCCGCTGAAGCTCGCCAACGCGCTGGAAGAAGCGGGCATCCCGATCCTGGGCACCTCGCCGGACGCGATCGATCTCGCCGAAGACCGCGACCGCTTCCAGAAGCTCCTGCACGACCTGAACCTGCGCCAGCCCAACAACGGCATCGCGCGTTCGGTCGAGGAAGCGCGCGTCATCGTGGAGCGCATCGGCTATCCCGTCGTCATCCGCCCCTCCTACGTTCTAGGCGGGCGCGCGATGGAGATCGTGCGCGGCGACACGCAGTTCGAGCGCTACATGAAGGAAGCCGTGGTCGTCTCCGGCAAGTCGCCGGTGCTGATCGACAGCTACCTGTCGGACGCGACGGAAGTGGACGTCGATTGCCTCTGCGACGGCACGGACACGTTCGTCGCCGGCATCATGGAGCATATCGAGGAAGCCGGCATCCATTCGGGCGACTCGGCCTGCTCGCTGCCGGTCCACTCGCTGTCGCGCGCCATCACCGACGAGCTGGAGCGTCAGACCCGCGACATGGCGCTGGCCCTGAAGGTCGGCGGCCTGATGAACGTGCAGTTCGCCATCAAGGGCGACGAGATCTACGTTCTCGAAGTGAACCCGCGCGCGTCGCGCACCGTGCCGTTCGTGGCCAAGACGATCGGCTCGCCGGTCGCCAAGATCGCCGCGCGCATCATGGCGGGCGAGACGCTGGAAAGCGCTTTCGCTTCCTATGGCGGCAAGCCGGACGTGAAGAACCTCAAGCACATCGCGGTCAAGGAAGCCGTCTTCCCCTTCGCGCGCTTCCCCGGTGTCGACACGCTGCTCGGCCCCGAGATGCGCTCGACTGGCGAGGTCATGGGTCTCGACAAGGGTTACGCTCTGGCCTTCGCCAAGGCCCAGCTCGGCGCCTCGGTCGATCTGCCGCGCGATGGCACGATGTTCGTGTCCGTGCGCGACGGCGATAAGGCGAAGATGCTGCCGACCGTCAAGCGTATGGTGGAGCTGGGCTTCCGCGTTTCGGCCACCGAGGGCACCCATCGCTTCCTCGCCGAGAACGGCGTCGTGGCCGAAAAGGTGAACAAGGTGCTGGAAGGGCGTCCGCATATCGAGGATGCGATCCGCAACCGTCAGGTACAGATCGTCCTGAACACGACGGAAGGCGCCAAGGCGCTGTCCGACTCGCGTTCGCTGCGCCGCGCGGCCCTGATGCACAAGGTGCCCTACTTCACCACGCTGGCCGGCATGGAGGCCGCCGCGCAGGCGATCGCGGCGCTGAAAGCCGGAAACCTTGAAGTCCGCTCGCTTCAGTCTTATTTTGAAGCCGCTTGAGTTACGGGCGAACGTCGCTAAGTTCGTTTGATCATGAATGACCGGTCGGCTGGCATCCCTTGGGAAGCCGGCCGGCTTTTTAATTCCGGCATGCGCCGGACGATGCGAGACGATCCGGCGAGCGCCGGGTGTCCGAAAAGCAAGGGTAGATGGCATGGAAAAAGTGCCGATGACTGTCGGCGGTTTCGAGGCTCTCAAGGAAGAGCTGCGCCGCCGCCAGCAGGAAGAACGCCCCCGGATCATCACCGCGATCTCGGAAGCGCGGGCGCATGGCGACCTGTCCGAGAACGCCGAATATCACTCCGCCAAGGAAGCCCAGAGCCTCAACGAGGGGCGCATCGGCGAGCTGGAGGATCTCACCGCACGGGCCGAGGTCATCGACGTTTCCAAGCTTTCCGGCGACAGGATCAAGTTCGGCGCCACCGTGAAGCTCGTGGACGAAGACACGGAAGAAGAGAAGGTCTACCAGATCGTCGGCGATGCCGAGGCCGATGTGAAACAGGGCCGCATCTCCATCTCGTCGCCCATCGCGCGCGCGCTGATCGGCAAGAGCGAGGGTGACACGGTCGAGGTCGCGGCCCCCGGCGGCGCCCGCTCCTACGAGATCATCGAGCTGCGCTGGGTCTGAGCCGTCGGCCGGGTGATCCGGCTGGGCTTGGCCGGCCTATCGTTGCGAATCCTTGTCGATGCCGCTCGGCTTTCATAGTCTCGCGAGCTGACCGACACGAACCATACCTCGCCGGCCTCGCGCCGGCGAATTGTCAAACAGACTTTGAGTGCCTTTCATCATGCCGACGTCTCTTCTCGAAAAGGCCGAGGCGATCGCCTCGGTCGCACATGAAGGCCAGACCGACAAGCGCGGCCGGCCCTTTCTGGCTCATCTTCGCCGCGTCGCGGGCTGCGTCTGCGGCGAGGACGAGCGCATCGTCGCCCTGCTTCACGACGTGGTCGAAAAAGGCCCCGGCTGGACGCTGGACGCGCTGGCCGCCAAGGGTTTCTCGCCCGAGATCGTCGCCGCCGTGGACGCGTTGACGCGCCGCGAGGGTGAGCGGGAGGAAGAGTTCGTCGCCCGCGCCGTCGCGCTGCCGCTTGCTCGCGCGGTCAAGCGCGCCGACCTCAAGGACAATCTGGAAAGCGCCCGGCAGTTCATGACCGGCCCCGAAGCCGAGCAGCGCGTCGCACGCTACGAGGCCGAGTTGCGCATTCTCGATGACGCCATCCAGGCCGCCGCGTGACATGGACGTCTAGGAACCGGGGACAGACCCCTGCGGCGGAAAGCCGACGCGGAATGTCTGATCCCGGCTCCGAACCTGGCGGCTCGATCCGACGGGTCGAGGTCATCGCGCCCAACTTCAAGCGCCGACTGTCCGGCGTGACCTCCACCATTATCCAGCTCGTTCCCGAACAGGCACGCTCGCTCGGCATTCGCGCGCTCGGCCCCGGCCTCCCCCCCCATCTACCCAAGCTCAGCTGGCTCGCCCTGCCCGGCCTCTGGCAAAAACCGGACGGCCGCCCCTTCCGCATCTGGCACGCGCGCCGCAACGTGGAGATGCTGCCGGGCATCCTCCTGCGCGATGTCCTGCGAATGCCGCTGCGCCTCGTCTTCACCTCCGCCTCGCAGCGTCGGCACACATCCTATACGCGCTGGCTCATTGCGCGCATGGACGCGGTGATCGCCACGAGTTCGCGCACATCGGCCTATCTCGGCGTTCCCAGCACGGTCGTCACGCACGGGATCGACCAGACACGCTTTCGCCCCGCAGAGAGCCGCGAGGCGGCGCGGGGCGCGCTCGGGCTGGACCCCGCACTTCGCACGCTTGGCTGCTTCGGCCGCGTGCGCCGGCAAAAGGGCACCGATCTCTTCGTCGAGGCGATGATCGGCCTCCTGCCCCATCATCCCGGCTGGCAGGCCGTCGTCGCTGGGCGCGCCACGGCGGAGCACCACGGTTTCGAGGCGGAGTTGCGCCAGCGCGTCGAGGCCGCTGGCCTTACATCCCGCATCCTCTTCGTCGGCGAACATCGCGACATCGAGCGCTGGTATCAGGCGCTGGACCTGTTCGTCGCCCCGCAGCGCTGGGAGGGTTTCGGCCTCACGCCGCTGGAGGCCATGTCCACCGGCGTTCCGGTGGTCGCCGCCGATGTCGGCGTCTTCTCCGACGTGGTGACGCCCGAGACCGGCACGATCTTCCCACCCGGAGACCTGCCCGCGCTGATCGCGGCCTGCGAGAGGTGGATGGCGGATGACACGGCGCGCGAGGCTGCGGCCAATGCTACGCTCGCCAAGGCCCGCACCGAGTTTCCGCTCGCGCGTGAGGCGGAGGCGATCAACGCCGTTTATGAGCGCCTGTGGCGCGAAGGCCGTTAACGGAAATCCTCGTCGCGCAACTCCGTCCTGCGATAGGTCGCGGGGCCGAGACGGCGGATATGCTGGCCCGCGAGCCTGATCTGCGTCGCGATCCGCCGGGCGCGGAAAGGGAGATTGGCGAGGGTCAGCGGCAGGTGCCCGCGCGGGGCCTGGATCGAGGTCGAAGCATCGATCGGCGCGCCGCCGCTCCGCCGCTCCCAAAGATGCGCCTGAATGGCCAGCGCCGGCTCGACCTGCCACGCGTTCAAGCCGGACAGCCCGTGCAGGAAGGCATCCACCGGAGCCGCGCCCCGCTCGCCGCGCGCCAGCAGCTTGCGCGCGCCCGCAGGCCAGAGAAGATAGGCCGCCGAGCCCGACTTGTCGCGAAAGACGCGCCGCACGGCAAGCCCGGTCCCCAGGTCCGAAGCCTGCCGCGCCACGAAGCGCCGCCGCTCGAAACTCTCCAGATTGAGAAACTCCGCTCCAGCGAAGGCCGTCAGGTTCGGCAGGGCCGAGGGGAGCTGACGCGAAAGGATCGCATCATCCTCCAGAATGAGCATCGGCCCCCGCCCCTCCGCCACCTCGCGCCAAAGCGCGTGATGCGACAGGAAGCAGCCGAGTTCGGCGCGCGTCAGAGGCCGCTCCCAGCGCCCGTTCAGCCGCGCGGCCAGCGCCTCCTCGATCTCCGCCGCCTCCACCGCGCGTACCCGCTCGAAGGTGAGCCTAAGCCTAGACGCTTGCGCTTCCATGAACGCGCGGCGCTCCGTGGCCCGGTCGAGATTGATGAAAGCGATGCGCATCAATCCCTCCAGAAGCTCGGCGACAGGAGCACGAGCACGGTGACGAGTTCGAGACGGCCGATCAGCATCATGAAGGAGAGGATCCAGAGCGCCGGGGCCGGCAGGAAGGAGAAATTGCCGGCGGGGCCGATCAACTGCCCGAAGCCGGGGCCGACATTGCCGACCGCCGTCAGCGAAGCGGAGAACGCGGTGAGAAGGTCCAGCCCGCAGATCGACAGCGCGGTCGTGCCGACCAGCAGCGACAGGAAGAAGAGAAAGATGAAGATCGTCACGCTTTGAAGCGTTTCGAGCGAGATGTCGTCATGCCCGTATTTCAGCCGCTGCACCGAATGAGGCCGCAGCACGCGCCGGAAATTGGCCCGGACCAACGCATAGAGAATGATGATGCGGTTGACCTTGATGCCGCCCGCCGTCGAGCCCGCGCAGCCGCCGATGAACATGGCGAGAAAGAAAATGCCGATCGCGGCATTCGACCAGAGCGTGAAATCCTCCGACACGAAGCCTGTCGTCGTGATGACCGAGACGAGATTGAAGGCCGACGAGATCAGGGCCTCCTTGATCGACACATTGTTGATGACGATCCGCGTGGCCGCCAGCACGAGCGTCAGCACGAGGCAGATCACGAGGAACAGGCCGATCTGCGGATCGCGCCAGCGCTGAAAGCGGCGCGGCAGGAACAGCCTGATGTAAAGCACGAAGGGCAAGGCCCCCAGAATCATGAAGACGGTCGCGACCATCAGGATCGCGTCGGACTGGTAGAAGCCGAGCGACTCGTCATGGGTGGAGAAACCGCCCGTCGCCAGCGTGGACATGGCATGGTTCACCGCGTCGAAGAGCGGCATGCCGCAGACGTGATAGAGAATGGCGCAGAGCAGCGTCAGCGAGACATAGACCGCGACGATCCCCGCCGACAGCTGGCTCACGCGGGGCAGGAGCTTGCCGGAGCGATCCGAGCTTTCGAGATGGAACAGCGCCATGCCTCCGACGCGCAGCGAAGGGAAGATCAGGAGCGCCATGCCGATGATCCCGATGCCGCCGAGAAAACTCAGGAGCGAGCGCCAGAGGAGCAGTCCGCGCGGCAAGGCGTCGAGGCCCGAGATCGTGGTCGCTCCCGTTGTCGTCAGCCCGGAGACGGACTCAAACAGCGCTGCGGCAAAACCCAGTTGCGGCAGGGCGAAATAGATCGGGATCGTGCCGATCAGACTGCCCGTGCTCCAGATCACCGTGACCAGTAGGAAGCCGAGACGAGGGCTCGGACGGAAGGGCTCGCCGCGCGTCGCGACCGCGATCAGCGTGCAGATGGCCGCGATCACCACCGCCGAGCCGACGAAGACGATCCAGTCCCGGTTCGAGTCGATCACGTCCACCAGGGCGGGGAGCAGCATGGCGCCCGCCAGAACCAGACCGAAGATCGAGGCGACATGCGCGATGGTCCTGAAGATGACGCGGTCCCCCGAAAGCTTCGACGCCCGCCGCCTCCCCTTGCCGCGCGCCCGATGGTGGTCGTTCTACAAGTTGAGACCCAGCCCGGCAACAAAGCGGGCGGGCCTCATATGAGACCCGCCCGCCTCGATCCTTATCCGGCGTCGCGCAGCATGGGCGTTTCGCCCTGCCGCTCCGCCAGCCGGCGATAGGTGCCGCCGGGCAGGCGCATGAGCTTCTCATGCGGCCCGTCCTCCACGATCCGCCCGCGCTCGAACACGAGAATGCGGTCGAGCGCGCGCACCGTGGACAGGCGGTGGGCGATGACGAGCGCCGTGCGCCCGACCATCAAGCGCTCCATCGCCTCCTGGATCAGGCGCTCCGATTCCGAATCCAGCGCCGAGGTCGCCTCGTCGAGGATCAGGATCGGCGCATCCGCCAGGAAGGCACGGGCGAGAGCCACGCGCTGACGCTCGCCGCCCGAGAGCTTGACGCCGCGCTCGCCGACCATCGTCTCATAGCCCTGCGGCAGGCGCTGGATGAACTCGGCGGCATGGGCGAGTTCGGCCGCCGCCTCGATCTCTTGGCCGGTCGCATCCGGCCGGCCATAGGCGATGTTCTCGCGCAGCGTCCGGTGAAACAGGATCGATTCCTGCGGCACGATGGCGATCTGCCGTCGAAGCGATTCCTGCGTGAGCGCGGCGACGCTCTGCCCGTCGATGCGAATGGCGCCATCCGAGATGTCGTGAAGGCGCTGCACGAGCTTGACGAAGGTCGTCTTGCCCGAGCCGGAATGCCCGACCAGCCCCACCCGCTCGCCGGCCCGGATCGTCACATCCAGCCCGTCATAGAGCGGGGTGCCATGCGCGCCGTAATGGAAGCGCACCCGCTCGAACCGGATTTCGCCGCCCGTGACGATGAGCGGCTTCGCATCCGCCGCGTCGGCGATCTCGGGCACGAGATCGTGGAGATCCACCAGTTCCTCCATCTCGTTCACCGACTTTTGCAGGTTGTTCACATGCATGCCGATGTCGCGCAGATAGCCGTGGACCACGAAATAGGTGGTCAGGACATAGGTGATGTCGCCCGGACTCGCCTGCCCCCGCCACCAGAGCCAGAGCGCCACGCCCGCGATCGACACGCGCACCAGCCAGAGCACGGTGGTCTGCACCGTGCCGGACCAGGTATGTCGCATCCAGGTGCGCCGCGTCTCGCGCTGCCACTCGCCCAATGCACCCGACAGGCGTTCGTCCTCCCGCCGCTCGGCCCCGAAGGCCTTGACGACGGCGTTGCAGGCGAGCGCATCGGCCAGGACGCCGCCGACCCGCGTGTCCATCTTGTTGGAAACGCGCGAGGCCGGCGCGACATAGCGCACGGACAGAAGCACGGTCATCGAGACATAAGCGACCGCGCCGAGCGCCATGACGAGCCCCATCAGCGGCCATTGCAGGGCCATGAGCGCCACCGTGCCGACGAGCACCACGGCGGACGGCAGGAGCGCCAGCAGAAGGACGTCATGCAGGAGATCCAGCGCCCACATGCCGCGCGTGATCTGGCGCACCACCGAGCCGGAAAAGCTGTTGGCGTGCCAGTCGGTCGAGAAGCGCTGCACGCGCCCGAACGCGCCTTCCGAGACGCGCCGCATGATACCAAGCGTCATCGGCACGACGGACGCCCAGGCCCAGTGCCGAAACACGAGAAACACGAAGCCGAGCGCGGCCATGGCGCCGAGCGCGCGAAGCCCCTGGCCCAGCGCATCGTCGCGCGACAGGTCGGTGCGGGCCACGGCATCCACCAGCCGCCCGGCGAAGAAGGGCACGAAAATATCGGCGAGCGTCGCCGCGGTGATGGCGAGCCCGACCGTCCAGGCCAGACGGCGCTCGGACCGCCAGTTTCGCATCGTGAAACGAAGAACGGTGCGGATCGCGTCGCCGCGATCGCGTTCGGAAGAAAGAGTCATGGCGTTCCGGCGCGCAAAGCGTCGCCGTCTCCTCGGATGGCCGCGTCGGGGCGCGACGGAAATCGGGGAAAGCGTCAGGTCCGCAGGGGACACAACACGGATGGACAGCCTGTGGCGGGGATCAGACCCGGGACGAAGCTGAAGCCGGGCGAAGCGTCGAAGGATGGCGACGGGCCCCGGCGGGGGAAACGAACATATCACAGATCATGAACTCTCCCCTTTCCAGTGTTGAAAGCCTTGTAAGCGTAGCGAGACGAATCGTCGCCGTCCAGTCGGATTCGTCGAAGCGCGCCCGGTGTGGCGGGCAGGACACAACCTGATGGCCTGCGGATGCAAGCTGGAAACGAAACCGGGTCTCGCTCAGCCTGCCTGATCTCGCCGATTCGATGCCGGAAGCGATCATCCGGCGATGCGTTCGAGCGTAAACAGCCGGAAAACAAGATTTGGGGGGTCCAGTTGGCGGCTCTTTCGGTTGTCGCCGCAACAAGCCTCCCGTATTGATTGAGGGAAGGGCCGGTCCCATGTCCGGCAAAAGCATCAATGCGGGTTTCGCCATGTCTGAGCGTTTTGCCGAAGTTCTCGTGATCGGCTCCGGACCGGCCGGCTATACGGCCGCCATCTACGCCGCGCGCGCCATGATGAAGCCGCTGCTCGTCGCCGGCCTGCAGGAAGGCGGGCAGCTCACGATCACCTCGGATGTCGAGAACTATCCCGGCTTCCGCGATCCGATCGGCGGCCCGTTCCTGATGGAAGAGATGAAGGCTCAGGCGCTGAATGTCGGCGCGGAGATGGCGTCCGATCTCATCGTGGAAGCCGATCTCTCGGTTCGCCCCTTCCGCTTCAAGGGCGACAGCGGCACGGTCTATACGGCCAATGCCGTGATCATCGCAACGGGTGCGCAGGCGCGCTGGCTGGGTCTCGACTCCGAGGCTGCTTTCCAGGGCTTCGGCGTTTCGGCCTGCGCCACCTGCGACGGTTTCTTCTATCGCGGCAAGGATGTCGTGGTGGTCGGCGGCGGCAACACGGCGGTGGAGGAAGCCCTCTATCTCTCGCACATCGCCCGTTCGGTCACGGTGGTTCATCGCCGCTCCGAGTTCCGGGCCGAGCGCATCATGCAGAACCGGCTCTTCGCCAAGGAGAACGTGCGGGTCATCTGGAACAGCGAGGTCGATGAGATCCTCGGCCAGAGCCAGCCGATGAAGTCGGTCACCGGCGTTCGTCTGCGCAACCGCGAAACGGGCGAGTTCCAGGAGATCGCGACGCACGGCGTGTTCGTTGCCATCGGCCATGCGCCCGCCACCGAGGTCTTCGGTGGCCAGTTGCGCCAGAAGGACGGCGGCTATCTCTGGGTCGAGCCCGGCACCACGAAGACGTCGGTCGAGGGCGTCTTCGCGGCTGGCGACGTGGCGGACGACGTCTATCGTCAGGCGGTCACGGCGGCGGGTCTCGGCTGCATGGCTGCGCTCGAAGCCGAGCGCTGGCTTGCGGCTCAGGCTCTGGACGCTGACGCCGCGCGGCAAGCGGCCGAATAAGACCGGAACGGAACAGGGAGCGAGGGGCGGACCATGGCGCTCGACTGGGACAAGCTGCGCATTTTCCACGCAGCGGCCGAAGCCGGGTCCTTCACCCATGCGGCCAATGCGCTGAATCTCAGCCAGTCCGCGATTTCGCGGCAGGTGGCGGCGCTGGAGCAGGAGATCGGCTCCCCCCTCTTCCACCGCCATGCGCGCGGCCTCGTTCTGTCGGAGCCGGGCGAGCTTCTCTATCAAACGGCGAGCGACGTTCTCAAACGACTCGAGAACGTTCGGATGCAGCTCACCGAAACGCGCGAAAAGCCCACCGGCAAGCTGCGCGTGACGACCACGGTCGGCCTCGGGTCTGGATGGCTGACCCAGCGCGCGCAGGAATTTCTCGAGCTTTATCCCGATGTCGAGCTTCAACTCGTGTTCGACAACGAGGAAATCGACCTGACCATGCGCAAGGCCGACGCCGCGATCCGGCTGCGCCAGCCCCAGCAGCCGGACCTGATCCAGCGCCGTCTCTTCACCGTGCACCTGCACGTCTATGCTGCGCCGGCCTATCTCTCGCGCTACGGCACGCCCGAGACGGTGGACGATCTCGACCGTCACCGCATCATCACCTTCGGCGAACCTGCGCCCAACTACCTGCGCAATCTCAACGCACTGGAAACGGCCGGTCTGCCCGAGGGCCAGATCCGGCCGGCCATTCTCCAGATCAACAATCTGATGGCGATGAAATCGGCCATCGAGCGTGGCATCGGCCTTGCCCTGCTGCCGGACTACATGATCGACAAGGACACCAAGCTCGTTCAGGTTCTGCCCGATCTCGATCTCGCCTCCTTCGATACGTATTTCTGCTATCCCGAACAGCTTCGCGATGCCGCCAAACTGAAGGTTTTTCGCGACTTCCTGATCGGCAAGGCCAGAACTTGGTCCTATTGAAGGCTGGATCGCTTGCGGCAGACCGCCGCACAGTGCTATGC